>JBBRGR010000163.1:0-5390 GCA_038223815.1 Gemmatimonadales bacterium | reverse complement strand
CACCTTCATCAATCCCGGCATCGATCCGCAGCGTGGCACGGTGGAAGTGAAGTTCCTTGTCGCCGCGCCTCCGTCCTATCTGCGACAGGACATGACCATCTCGGTCGACGTCGAGGTGGCACGTCGAGCGAGCGCGGTCCTTGTGCCCATCGATGCGCTGCGCGGCGCGCCCTCCGAAGCGCCCTGGGTCCTCAAGGTGGTTGGCCGCCGGGCCGTGCGGGAGGCGGTCACGCTCGGGCTCCGCAGCGATGCCGTGGCCGAGGTGCTCTCGGGTCTCGAACGCGGCGATCGGGTGGTGCCGCTAAGCGCCGAGACGATCACCGATGGGTCGCGCATCCGGGCGGTCAGCCGAGCGCGACCATGACCGCGAGCCGCGTCACCGCCGGTCCCTCGTCTCCTCCCGGGGCGCTCCCCACACTGGCGCGCTGGCTCCCGTTCGAGTGGATCGTTGCCATGCGCTTCCTCCGGGAAGGCCGAGTGCAGACGGCCTTCATCATCGGGGGCATCGCGATCGGCGTGGCCGTGATCGTGTTCATGTCGGCACTGATGAGCGGCCTTCAGGAGAATCTGGTGCGCCGGACGCTCACGGGACAGTCTCATATCCAGCTGCTGCCGCCCAAGGATGTGTCGCGGCCCCTCCGTGGCGGCGAGCCCGGCGGCGCGTTCGAGGGGAGCATCGTCCAAGTGCCCCTCCAGCGGGTCAAGGGGCTTGACCAATGGCAGGCGATCGCCACGCAGGTCCGGCGACTCCCCGAGGTGCGGATGGTGGCCGCGGTTGCCGGCGGATCCATCCTCGTGGCGCGGGGCGACGTGACGCGGGGGATCTCGGTCGTCGGCATGGAGCCCGACGACTATTTCCGGATTGTGCCGATGCCGGACAAGATCGTGCGCGGCGTCGCGCGCGTGACCACAAACGACATCCTGATCGGCACGGAACTGGCGGGAGACCTCGGCGTGGTGGTGGGCGACAAGCTGCGGCTCGTCGGTCTGGGCGGCTCCACCGCCACCCTCACCATCAGTGGCATCTTTGACCTCGGCAGCAAGCCCGCCAACGCACGGACCACCTTTGTGGCGTTGCGCACCGGGCAGAGTCTGCTGGCGCTGGAGGGTGGCGTGTCCGAAGTGGACGTGACGGTCCTCGACGTGTACGCGGCGGAAGACGTGGCACAGCGGATCACCGCCCTGACGGGGGCGCGTGCCGACAGCTGGATCCGGAGCAACGACCAGCTGTTCACCGCGGTGCGGGCACAGGGCGCCTCGAGCGATGCGATCCGGCTCTTCGTGGCGCTCTCGGTCGCCTTCGGTATCGCGAGTGTGCTCGTGGTCTCTGTGGTGCAGAAGTCGCGCGAGATCGGGATCCTGCGGGCGATGGGGATCACCCGCCATCAGATTCTCCGCCTCTTCCTGCTGCAGGGCGGGCTGCTGGGCTTGGCGGGCGCGCTCGCGGGTTCCGCGCTCGGCGCCGCATGCCTGTTCGCCTGGCAGCGCTTCGTGCGGAACGCCGACGGGAGCGCCATGTTTCCGCTTGCGTTCACGCCGATGCTCTTCCTCTGGGTCGTGGTCCTGGCGATGGTGACGGGGACGACGGCTGCCATGGCGCCTGCGCTGCGGGCCGCGCACCTCGATCCCGAGCAGGCGATCCGTGGGTGACCACGACGCGTCGCCGGTGGTGGACCTGCGGCACGTCTGCAAGTCGTTCGCGATCGGTCAACCGAATGAGGTGGCGGTGTTGTTCGACATCGACCTGGTGCTGCAGCGGGGCGAGTTCTGTGCGATCATGGGACCATCCGGATCGGGAAAGAGCACGCTGCTCAACATTGTCGGACTGCTTGACCGCCCCTCGAGTGGGGAGCTCGCCATCGACAGCCACGAGACGGCGGCCCTGGATGATGCAGCTCTGACGCGCCTTCGGGGACACCGCATCGGCTTCATCTTCCAGTTCCACAACCTGCTCGGCGCGTTCACGGCGCTCGAGAACGTGATGCTGCCGCTGCTTGGCGCCGCCGGCTTTCCGGAAGCGACCATGGCCGCCCGCGCGGCAACGCTGTTGGACAGCGTGGGGCTCACACCATGGCGCGACCAGATGGCCGCCACACTGTCCGGTGGGCAGCAGCAGCGGGTCGCCGTCGCACGGGCGCTGGTCATGAACCCGCCGCTCATCCTCGCCGATGAGCCTACCGGCAACCTCGACACGGTGAGTGCCGAGGCGGTCTTCACCTTACTCCGGAAGGTCAGTCACGATCAGGGGACCTCGGTCCTCTTCGTGACCCACAACCCGGAACTGGCGGCGCGATGCGATCGCATCATCGAGGTGGTGGATGGCCGGGTCGTGCGACGGAGCCTGGTGGAGGAGCGTGAGCGGCCAGTCACACCGTCCCCTGCGCCCGCTGCATTGCCAATGCCCGGGCGCTGATGGGCCCCGCGCTCTGCCTCAGGGGAAGATGCCAAGCTCCATGTAGCTGGCCGCGACCTTGTCGATCGCGGAGATGAACGCTGCGGTCCGGAGGTCCATCAGCCCGCCCTGCCGGACGCGGACTTCACGGATCTGGTGGTACGCCTCGATCATGGCATCCTCAAGGCCGGAATTGACGAGGTCTTCCTCGCTGGCGCCGTGGGCGATCTTGGCGAGGTCCACCTCATTGAATTCCTGGCGAGTCGCCTGGCCCAGCATCTTGAGAATGCCGCGATTGGATTGTTCCTCGAAACGTCGTTGCATCCGACCAAAGCGCACGTGCGAGAGATTCTTCAGCCACTCGAAGTACGAGACCGTGACACCACCGGCATTGAGGTAGAAGTCGGGGACGATGTAGACGCCCTTGGCCCTCAGAATGGCGTCGGCCTCGTTGGTCGTCGGTCCGTTGGCGCCTTCGCCGATGATCTTCGCCTTGACGCGTGGCGCGTTCTCCGCCGTGATGACATTCTCGAGTGCAGCCGGGACGAGGATGTCGCAGTCGAGTTCGAGTGCGGCAGAGGAGCTGGGGTTGTCGGTGGCGCCGGGGAAGCCGAGCACCGAACCGGTGCTGCCGCGATGGGCCATGACTGCGTCGAGGTCGAGCCCCTTCGCATTGCTGATGGTCCCCTCCCGCTCCGCCAATCCGACCAGCACGGCGCCCTCTTCCTGCAGAAACTTGGCGGCATGATAGCCGACGTTGCCGAGCCCTTGCACCACGACGCGTTTGCCGTTCAGACCGGGGGTCAGCCCGAGCTTCTGCATGTCCTCGGTCACGTTGCACGCTTCGCGGAGACCGAACATCACGCCGCGTCCGGTGGCTTCCTTGCGCCCGCGGATACCGCCCTGGCTGACCGGCTTTGCGGTGACGCAGGCCATCGCGTTGAGATCGCCGTTCGCGAGACTCTGATAGGTGTCGGCAATCCAGGCCATCTCCTGCGAACCGGTCCCGTAGTCGGGTGCGGGCACGTCGAGCCCGGGGCCGATGAAATTCTTCTTCCAGAGCTCGAAGGTGTACCGTCGGGTGATGCGCTCGAGCTCGTGCACCGAGTAGTTGTCGCGGTCGATCCGGACGCCCCCCTTGGCGCCGCCGAACGGCACATCGAGCAGCGCGCACTTGTAGGTCATCAGTGAGGCGAGTGCCATCACCTCGTCGGCGCTCACTGCCAGCGAGTAACGGATGCCGCCCTTGGTCGGCATGCGATGATGGCTGTGCTCGGCGCGCCAGGCGTGAATGACCTCGATCGTGCCGTCGTCTCGGCGGAGCGGGAACGCCATCCGATATACCGCGTTGCAGGCACGGATCTGTGCCAACAGGGTCGGATCGTGCTTGGTGAAGGAGGCGGCGTGGTTGAACGCGGCGTCGACCTGCGCAAGGAAGCTCGGATGATCTGTCATGACATGAGCATACGCCCCCCGACAACGCGTCGCCAGCCCCACCGGGGCTGCGGGGGGCAACGCATGGCACCGAGCCCCGCCAATTCGCCAAGGCGGGATGCCACCGGACCTGTCCAGAACGCAGCACGGGGGCCCTGAAGGGTCCCCGCGCTATGAGGTCGTGCGACTACTCCTGCACCGCCTGCTGATTGAACTACGCGGTCGGGAGCTCGTAGGTCTCGATGATTGCCTTCCCTGAAAGCATCGGCGAGAGCAGTTGCGCGATCCTGGGGTACACCGATGCCGCATACTTCTTCAGGTTCGACTCAGGGTTGTACCAGAGCGAGACCCCGACGACATGGTCATCTTGCACCATCAAGAGCTCGTCGGAGAATCCATCCTGTTTGCAAAGCGTCGGCAGCACCTCAGCGTTGAACAGCTTGGTGCAATCGGCCTTCTTTCCCTTCACGAGGGCGAACCGGACACTCCGCGCCAGACGGTCGCGCGGATGGAAGGTGGTCTTGGGTGTGGTTGTGCTATGGGTGGTGGGAGTCGTGGTCGTCATGAAATGGAAGCACGGCAGAACTGGGGACCTCGGGTGCGGTGGCCGACCGGACGCGCACCTCAACCCAATGATCAGGATGCACCGCGGGAGCGAGGTTGTACATTCCGACATCTCAGCGGGCCGCGACGGTGTCGGAGCCATCGCGGAGGCTGCCCGGTCGTAGTGCCGGCCGCCTGTCCTGCCCTCCCCCGTTGTCGGAGCGACTCCATGCTCGACGCCTTGCCATGGCTCACCCGCGGGGAGGCGCTCTCGCTCGCCTCGACGGTCCTCCCGAAGCTCTTCGCGGCCATCGTCGTCTTTCTTGCCTTCTTCATGCTCCTGCGAGTGGTGCAACCTGCTCTGCGCGCAATTTGCCGCCGCGCCGCATTCGCCCCCGCGTTGATCCACCTGCTCGTCGATGGTCTGGTCCGCGGCGGCGTCCTCGTGCTCGGCCTGGTGATGGCGGCGAGCCAGCTCGGCATCGAGATCGCCGCCGCCCTGGCGGCCCTCGGAGTGCTCGGGATCGCAGTTGGCTTCGCGGCTCAGGAGACGATCGCCAACATGACCGCCGGCTTCCTGATCTTCTTGGACCGCCCCTTCAAGGTGGGCGACTGGGTCACCACGCAGGAGCGCTATGGCGAGGTCCGCGACATCACGCTCCGCATCACCCGCATCCGCACCCTCGACAACACCTACGTGGTGATCCCCAACAAGCAGATCATCGGCGAACTCCTCATCAACCACTCGATGTCCGGGGAGACACGCGTGATCATCCCCATCGGGATCGCCTGCAAGGTCGCGCTGGACCGGGCCGGAATCGAGATTCCCTTCCCGCACCTCCAGCTCTTCGTGGACGACGTCAAGAACCGCGTGTGGGATGGCCTGCGAGGGAGTCGATGATCCACCTCCTGAAGGCGTGGCGGGACGTTCGCACCAGTATGTGGTTCCTGCCGGGGATCATCCTGACCGCGGCTGCGGCGCTTGCGCTCGGTCTCATTGCACTCGATCGTGGCCTCCAGG
>JBBRGR010000162.1:0-5394 GCA_038223815.1 Gemmatimonadales bacterium | reverse complement strand
GCAGTTGACACAATTGCCTTTGTGCCAGACGTCCTTGCCCGCGCTGACCGCCGGTGTGATCTGGTCGGCGTTGGTGAGGGTGGCGAACTGACGATGGCTGTCGATCGTCAATCCTGCGAAGATCGCCGCGAAGAGCAGCGTGCCACCCACGAAGAACAGTCGTGTTTGTCGCTTCGTCAGCATCGCGGCGTCCTGAGAAGTGGGGAGGGCGGAGGGGACGGTGCAATGACGCCGGTGTGGTCAGACACCGATCTCGACCCAGTTCAGGTAGCCGATCGCGACGGCGAACACTGCCGAGGCGGACATGAGCGCGACGATGAGCCAGGAGACGACGCGGCCCACGCGAAAGACAGCCGGCGGTGGCGCAAGGGACATGAGAGAGTCTCCCATCGAAACGGGAATGGCGTCTTCGTCTCGCTCGGACGAGTGGCACGCCAGCTCGCGCGCATCGCATCGCGCCAAGGGACTGCGACCTGCGGTGTGATCTCGAGGCGAGTACGCCCCCGCCGCCACCATCGCATGTTCGATAATATGTGGCCCGCGTCAGAGAAACGCCAGTACCTCGACACTGCTGCCGATGCGAAAGGATCCATGGAGCGCTCCAAGCTCTCCGAGGAGCAGATACCCCATGCCTTGTGGCCGAGTGAGGTTGGAGTCGATCCACCCTGGCGTCCTGTGATGAATGCCTTGTCAGCTGGAACTCGGGCGAGTGACGCCGACGTTCACGAACACCAGTTACGAGACGGATTCTCGCCGCGAGCATCGGATCTGGCAGCAACTGGTCGTCCGGCATGATGGCGGCGGGTCGTCGCGTGGCGCCCGGTCTGGACGGTCCCCGCGTCGAGAGGGGCTCCGCGCGTCGGCGGGGGCCGCCGTCGCGGCGCGGGTGCGGACGTGCACGAGGATCTGGTCGATCACCCACGCTTGGGTGAGGAAGGTCATGGGGGACCGGATGCTTGAGGAGCGGAAGTGCTGCGCGGACAGCAACTCTGAAAATTTCGCGATTCATGGCCGGCTGTCATCTCGCGGACGCGGCAAACTCAGCCCAAGGGTGGAATTTTGGCAGCCGCCTGTCGAGACTTCAGTCAAGATGAATCCTCTGCCGCCGTTCTATTTCGCGCAGCGCGCCCCTGACCGGCAGCTCGCCCCCTGGTTCGCCAAGTATTGGACCTACCTCGTGTGTGAGGGCGCCGCGGCGCTGTATGCCCTCCCGCCGGACGGCTCGACCTCGATCCTCATTCGCCTCGGCGGCCATCAGCGCACCGCGCTCCACGTCACGGGGCCGTGGCCGGAACCGAGGACGATCGCGGTCGTGCCCGGCGAACGCTACTTCGGGATCCGGCTCCAGCCCGGCGCCACCTGGGAAGTCCTCGGCGTCGAGGCCGCGGACCTTCGCAGCCGCACTATCCCCTGCGACCGCTACCTTGGTGCCTTCTCGCATCGGATCGCCCGGGAACTGGTCGAGTGCGAGGATCTGGACCAGGCAGCAAAGGTCTTCGACCGCGCGTTTCTTCGGATCGCGGACCGCTTGGAGCTGCCGAGCACGTTCGTGGGCGAGGTGGTACGGCGGATGATGGCGGACGAGGGGGGAGTTGCTATCGCATTGATTGCCAATACGATGCACACGTCGTATAGCACACTACTCCGTAGATTCAAGGACGCGACCGGACTGGCCCCAACCGAGTTTGCCAAGATCCTGAGTTACCGGGGTGCCGTCCGGCGCGGGGAGTTGGCCGTCGGGCCGATGCAGCCGACGCGGCGAGTGCCCTCGGCGCCGGCGCTCACGGGGGAGGTGGGGTTGCGGCTGATGGGGAGGCGGGAGTTGTGATTTTTCAGCCGCCGGCATCACGAGGCCCGCAGCAACCGCCGTTCGATGGTCACCGCGTCGCAGACGACGCGTCGCGCAAGGACTGTCCTCTCTGATGTTCTCGGGTGGGGAACCCTTTCCGCTATCCGCTCGCGATGTGTTCGTCCGAGGGTGCTGTGATGCACGCAGCGGCTCGCTGAGACCGAAACGCCCCGCCCACAGTACGTTGTGGGCGGGGCGTCTACTATAGCGGCACTTCAGCGAATTCAGGCGGACTTGCGACGCTTCCGTGCGGCGGCGAGCCCGGCGAGCCCGGTCGCGAGCAACGTCATCGACGCCGGCTCGGGCACGACGTCTGCCGGACCGTCGGCACCGACCGTCATCCCGTGCCAAAACTCATCGGTGTTCGTCGTGAACGAGATCGAGGAATAGGTGCCGATGAACTGGAGCGTGCCGCTGAACTCGGTGCCCGCCAATGTGTTGCCGACCTGGTTGAACGAGCCGCAGCCCCAAAAGGCGCAGTTGGGAGCGTTGTTGTTGGAGAGCACCGCAAACGGACTGGTCCCGAAATCATAGGTGACCGCGCGGCCGCTCTGCCCCACGCTGATCAGCGCAAAGTACGGGTTCAGTACCGGCGAGCTGAAACTGACTGTGCCCGAAACCGGCCCGTTGAACTGAATGAAGTCCGTATTGGTCGGGGCGATCAGCCCGCCCTGCGTGTAGGCACCCGAGGGCGACCAGTAGTCGGTACCTGGAGTCGTCTGCCCACCGATGGAGTTGCCGGTGTACGTCACGGTGATCCCGCTCAAGGTACCAACCCACTGCTGAGTCCAGTCGGTCCAGACCTGGGCGGACAATTGGGCAGGAACGCTTGCCAAGGCGGCAAGGACAGCGAGGGTGGTGAGGACCGGGAGCTTCTTCATATTGGACTCGACTGGGAGGTGAAACATTTCAGATTTTTCAGCTCAGGAATACTTGGGAGGACTCGCAAGGATGATGCCGCCAATACGAGAGTAATGGCAGCTACCTAAATCGTTAAGCCTCAACATCTTGTCAATGGTTGACCGCTCGGAGCTCAGCGGTTTTTGTCACATTGCGTCCATACCATGTGGTGGTTGCGCCACACTACCTCCGTCCCCCAACCTCCTGCTGCTCTCTCCGGCCACCGAGAGAATTTCCTCCCCGGATCGGCGACGGCGCTGGCGGCGGCAGCGCACTCTCGTTCCTGGCGCAGATGTATTTCGTGAAGTCGGCCGTGATCGAGGGGCTCGCTGAGACGGGGGTCATTGGTCGTTGAAACGATGGGATTCAGCCGCGCAGTGACCCTTCGCTCCGCTCAGGGCAGGCTATGCGCGGCTGGGGGGCATCCCAACGCGTTACGCCTTCGCCAACCTCCGGATCTCTGCCGCCAGCGCCTTCACCCGCACCTTGTCGGTCGCGGCTGCCAGATCGCGATCCACCTGGTCAGCAAGCGTGCGCAGCGCCGCCCCGCGCGCCGAACCACTCTTCGCCTCGGCCGCATCGAGCGCCACGGCGATCGCCGTGGTCCGCGCCGTCGGGAGACCGTTGCCACGCACCAGCTGGTCGACGTAGCTCCGGACCACCGGGAACGCGGCAGGCCAGACGATCTTCGGCTGGCTCTGCGGGTTGAACTCCTCCATCATCACCAGCTTGGCGGCCGCCAGCTCGTTGGCGCTCAACTGCTCGCTCGGCAGCATCTCGAGGATGTCGAGGCCACGCGCCATCTCCGACGAATAGACATAGCCGTTGTACCAGTACGCGCCCCACGAACCACCGATCGTCCCGCCACGGCGCCGCGTGGTGTCGCCCGCTGCCGGCGCCGCATCAATCGGCCCGCGATCGAAGAACGCCATCTCGTACGGCTTGTCCGAATCGGTGAAATCGAGCACACTCACACCACCCTGATACCACCCCTGCACCATGATGTCGCGCCCAGGTACCGGGATCAGCGAGCCGTTGTGCGAGACACAATTCTCCTGCGCCGTCTGCCCGGTCGGGATCTTGAAGTAGGCGTGCTGCGTGAGCTTCCGATCCCTGCCGATGGTCAGCACGGTGTTGCCGCCCATCTCCATCATGGATGTCGCCTGGCACATCGGCCCCGTACCACCACCCCACTCGTCGGTGAAGAGGAGCTTGGTGCCATCGTTCGAGAAAACCGCCGTGTGCCAGAGGGAGAAGTTCGTGTCGGCCACGGCGTCGAGGCGCACCGGCCGCTCCGGGTTCGACACATCCACCAGCAGACCGTGGCTCCCGCACGCCCCGGCCAGCAACCCGAACGCCGGGTACGCGGAGACGTCGTGACAGTTGCGAGGGCCGCTGGCCGCAGCGTTGCCGGTCGGTGCGGCCTGGCTCCCGCGCCGCGGCCGAGCACCGATTCCGGTGAAGATCCGCGCCCCGGTGACCACCTCGGCCGCTGCCGGATTGGCGAGCGGCCCCTTGATCACATCAAGACGGTAGCGCGACTTGGTCTCGTCGGCCGGGTCGGTCCCCGTGATGCAGCCGGCCATCTCGGAGCGCGCGCCGCCGCTCCCCGAGACATAGATGTAGACGATCCCCTTGTCCTTGGGATCCGGGATCACCGTGTGCGTGTGCGAGCCCTTGCAGGTCTGCACATTCTTGACGAGCCGCGGCGCGCGCGGGTTCGATACATCATAGATGCGGACGCCGGCCATGTGATCGGCCGGATCCTGCACGCCGCCCTTGGCGCAGTCGTTGCGATTGCCGCCCCCCTCCGCCGACACGAAGAGCAGGTTGCCGATGATCGAGGGATCGCCCTGCGAGGTGATGCAGGGCACCACCGACATCATCACCGGCGCGGTCGGGTTGCTTACATCCCAGATCGCGAAGCCGGCGAAGTTCCCCTGGTAGACCATGCTGCCGCGGAAGGCGAGGTCGGAGTTGACGAAGGTGAGGCCGCGCACCGAGTCGAACGGCGCCGCCTTGGGTGCGGTGCCGAGCAGGCGCATCCCCTTGGCGGCTTGACCGGCGTCGGCGACGCCTGACTTGAGTCCGTCGCGCGGATCGCCGCCCTTCGGGTAGCTCTGGGCGGTCAGCGGCGATGCGGCAGTGAGCAGCACAGTGGCCGCAGCGAACAGGCGAAGCGATCCGGTCATCGGGTGTCTCCCTTCAGGGTGGTCAGCATCTGTCGCATCAGGGCAATTTCGGCGGTCTGCACCTGATGCACGTCGTTGGCAAAGACATTCACATCCACGTCCTGCGCGGCACCCTTCGACTTGAAGAGGTCCGCCACCATCGAGAGCGCTCCCTCGTGGTGCTGGATCATCAACTCGAGGAAGCGCCGGTCGAACCGCGTCCCCGTGATCGTGGCAAGCTCCTTCAACTCCTCAACCGTCAGCATCCCCGGCATGGTGATGGTGTGATACGAGGCGGTGTCGGGCGCGATCTGCTTGCGGTCCATCAACCAATCCTGCATCAGCGCGATCTCCGATGCCTGCGACTGGTCGATCTTCTTCGCGAAGCGGATGAGCGTGCTGTTCGTGCTCCGCGTCTCGGCAAGTCGCGACATGTGAATCGCCTGACCATGGTGGGCGATCATCCCCTGCATG
>JBBRGR010000161.1:0-5414 GCA_038223815.1 Gemmatimonadales bacterium | reverse complement strand
CATTTTCTATTCGCAGACGCGCGTCGGGCTGGATGCGCGCGCGGGTCGACCCCGGCGACACGATTCGCGCCGCAGGGAAGACATCGGCGGGAAGCCTTTCACGATCTGGAAGTTCCGGACGATGACCGTCGATGCGGAGCGCCACGGGCAGGCCGTCTGGGCGAAGGCGAACGATCAGCGCGTCACGGCGGTGGGCGGATTTCTTCGCAGCTGCCGACTCGACGAGCTGCCGCAATTGATGAACGTGATCAAGGGTGACATGAACCTCGTGGGCCCCAGGCCCGAGCGCCCGCAGCTCTTCAGCGAACTGCGGGAGCAGATTCCGAATTATCACCACCGGCAGCGGGTGCGACCCGGCATCACCGGACATGCGCAGGTCCACCTGCAGTACGACACCTCGGTCGAGGATGTCAAGAAGAAGGTGGAGCATGACCTGGAGTACATCGCAACCCGCAGCGTCTGGCAGGATTTGATGATCATGGTGAAGACGATCCCCGTGATGCTCTTCCGGAAGGGTGGATGGTAGCCCCCGCCGTGGACGCGCCGGCGACCCGCCCACTCGCCGATCTGGCGGGCGGGGAATGGACGCTGCAGCGCGCCCTCCCGGGGTTGCTCGCAGCCATTGCCTTCGTGGTGCTCTTCGCCAATCCCGCTGCCGGTCTGGCGCGCGATTGGTGGTCCGACCCCGACGCCGGGCACGGGCTGCTGCTCGCACCGGTCTCGCTCTGGCTCGCCTGGAAGGCCGGGATTCGCGCCGACGCCGCGCCGTCGCCCCGCTGGGGCGCGCTGATCATTCTCGGTGCCATCCTCCTGCGTGCCCTCGGCTCACTCGCGGCCGAGTTCTTCACGCAGCGCTTCTCGATCTGGCTCGCCCTGGTCGGGCTGGTCGTCTTTGCCTTTGGCTGGCGTCAGGTGCGTCACTGGTGGTTGCCGATCGCCCTGCTGCTGCTCTCGATTCCGCTCCCGGCGCTCATCACCAACAAGCTGGCGATTCCGCTCCAGTTCCGGGCGTCGAAGTACGGCACGATGCTGATCGAGATGCGCGACATCCCGGTGAAGCAATTCGGCAACGTGATCGTGATCGCCGGCCACGAACCTGGCGAGACGTTCCGACTCTTCGTGGCGGAAGCGTGCAGCGGACTCCGCTCGTTGACCGCCCTGCTTGCCCTCGGCGTGATGATCGGCGGGATGTACCTCCGGACGGTGACTGGCCGCATGGTGCTGCTGCTTCTGTCGATCCCGATCGCGGTTGCCGTGAACTCGGTGCGGATCTTCCTCACGGCCTTCCTGATGTACATGGTGGACCCGGCGCTCGGCCGCGGCTTCATGCACACCAGCGAAGGATGGGCGTTGTTCGTCTTCTCCTTCGCGATCATCGGCGTCATCGGCGCAGCGATCGCCTTCGTGGAGCGTCGCGTCGCGCGGCGCGGGAGTGTGGCACATGCGTGAATGGCAACGCTGGCTTCCAGGGGGCCTGCTCGCGGTGGGATGCCTCCTCAACGGGACGCTTCTCTCACGACGCGCGGGCACGACCCCGCTCGCGGCGCCGATCGAGGGCGTGGCCGTCACCTCCCTCGGCGCGACCGGCACCGACATTCCGATCTCGGATGACGAAAAGCGGGTCGCTGGCATGACCGCGTTCATCCTGCGCGGCTATCGCCCGGAGGCACGCCCCTACTACACGCTCTTCGTCTCGTACTACGATGAGCAGCGCCAGGGGAAGAGCATCCACTCGCCCAAGAACTGCCTGCCGGGCGGCGGCTGGGAACCGGTGGACTCGGAGCCGGTGACGATTCCGTCCAGCGCCGGCCCGGTGACGGTGAATCGCTATCGCCTCGTGAAGGATGGCCAGTCGGCGGTGGTGTACTACTGGTATCAGGGGCGTGGACGGGTCGCGCACAACGAGTTTGCGGTAAAGTTCGAGCTGCTCCGCGATGCGGCGCTCCACGGTCGGACCGAAGAGGCGCTCGTCCGCATCTTCGTGCAGGTCGAGGGCGATGACGTCGCCGGCGCGGACAAGGTGGCGCTGGACGCGGCCTATCCGCTCGTCGCCGACGTCAACCGCATCGTCCCCGTCCTCTGAGTCCCCGGGCGCGCCGTTGATGCGCCACGTGCGGCAGAGCCTGCGGCGCGCACTCGAACTGGCCCTCCCGCGGACGCGCTTCCTCGTCCGCGGCCCCGCGTCCGGCCACGCCGTCGCGCTGACGTTCGATGACGGCCCGCACCCCGAGATCACGCCGCAGCTCCTCGACTTGCTCGCCGCGCATGCGCTGCGCGCCACCTTTTTCGTGATCGGTCGCGAAGCTGCGCGCTACCCCGCGCTGGTGGCCCGCATGGTGGCCGAGGGACACGCCGTCGGCCATCACTCGTTCACCCATTCCGAACCCGCGACCACCACGGCCGACACCCTGATCGAGGAGTTGCAGTCGACCAACGACTCGCTCTGGCCGGCAGCAGGAATTCTGCCGACCATCATGCGCCCGCCGAAGGGCCAGCTCTCGCTGGGCAAGCTGGTTCGATTGCTGACCAAGGGATATCGCGTGGTCCTCTGGTCGGTCGATCCCAAGGACTATGCCCTCACGAGCGCCGCACCGCTCGTCACCTGGGCCCGTGAGACGCGCTTCCGCGCGGGGGATGTCATTCTGCTGCACGATGTCCAGCCGCACTGCCTCGCCGCGATTCCGGTACTCGCGGCGCGGCTCCAGACCCTCGCCTTGCACACCGTGCCGCTTGGTGCCTGGTTGCCGACCGGCCTCGTCGGTCCCGGCGTGTCTGCCACGGGGATGCTCCCCTCATGAGCCGCAATCGGGTGCTCCTGGTGTCGTATCATTTCCCGCCGGTCGGGGGCGCCGGCGTACAGCGCCCGACCAAGTTCGCGCGCTACCTGCCGGACTTCGGCTGGGATGTCTCGGTATTGCAGGCCGCCAACCCGTCGGCTCCGCTGCTGGATCGCTCCTTGTTGGCGGAGCTCCCGGCCGATCTTGTCGTGGTGACCGCACGCACCCTCGAGCCGTCCTACGCGGCCAAACGGGCCACCGGCATCAGCGCACCCGCATCGCCAGCGCCATCGCGACCCTCCCTGCTGCGTCGCGTCGCGAGCACCCTGCTGCAACCGGACCCGCAGATCCTCTGGTACCCCGATGCGATGCGTCAGGGCCGCGCGCTGCTCCGGCGACTCCGCCACGACGCGATTCTCGCCACCGCGCCGAGCTACAGCAACCTCCTGATTGGCGCACGACTCGCGCAGTGGAGCGGACTCCCGCTGCTCAGTGACTTCCGCGACGAATGGGACATCAGCAGCACGTACTGGGAGAACGCGGCGCAGGGGGCCTTCGTCGGACGCGTCCAGCAACGGATGCAGCGCGCAGTCCTCCGGCGCAGCCGTGCCATCATCGCCACCACGCAGGCGAGCACGGCGCGCCTGGCGGCACGCGCCCGCGAGGCCGGCTCGCGCGCGACCAGTCACTGCATCTACAACGGCTGGGACGCGCACGATCTGGCGGTGGCGGCAACGGCGGCCCCGGCGACGCCGCGCGTGCCGGGCACCCTTCGGCTGGTCTATACCGGGACGCTCTGGAACCTCACCTCGATCGCCCCCGTGATCGCCGCGATTCAGCAGCTTGCCGTGGAGGCTCCGCTGCTGCTCCCGCGTCTCGAGCTGGTGGTGGTGGGGCGGAAGACGCCAGAGCAGCAGGCGCTCATGGCACCACTCACGGCGCTGGGCGTGCGCTTCGCCGACATCGCGTACTGCGATCATGCGGTGGCGCTTGCCACGATGCAGTCCGCCGACGCGCTGCTCCTGCTGCTGAGTGATCTGCCCGGTGCCGAACGGGTGGCACCCGCCAAAGTGTTCGAGTATCTCGCCATTGCCCGGCCGATCCTCGCCGTGATGCCCGAAGGCGAAATCGCCGCCTTGGTGCGCGCTGCACAGGGCGGCGGGCACTATCTTCCCGGTGATATCGCTGGCATCGCGCAGTGGCTGCAGCTGCTGCTGGAGGCCAGTGTCCCAGCGCCCTCATCGAACGCCTCCGCGCCCTTCGAACGCCGGGCGCTCGCCGGTGAGCTCGCCACGCTGCTGGACACCGTCGTCCCGGGAGTCGGCCGATGATCTTCCTTGCGGACCTCCGCGCCAAGGCCGCCTGGTGCTATGGCGACACACGGCCACGCACGCTGCTCAAGACCCTGGCCACCGACGGCACCTTCGCGATGGCCTGCTACCGGATGATGGCCTGGTCACATCGGCATCGCCTGGCGCCGCTGACCATGCTCTGCAACAAAGTGAACGCGGTCTTCGGGCAGTGCATCATCGGTCGCGGCGCGACCTTCGGTCCCGGCTTCGTGCTGATCCATTCGCAGGGGGTAGTCATCAACGGATCCGTGCGCGGGGGGAGCCACGTGTACGTCGAGCACCAGGTCACCATTGGCGCCGAGAAATCGCGCTCCCCCGTGCTGGGGGATCGGGTCTTCCTGGGCGCGGGGGCGAAGGTCGTCGGGGCGGTCACCATCGGGAGTGATGTGCAGGTGGGGGCCAATGCCGTCGTGGTGCGGGATGTCCCCTCGGGGGTGACGGTGGGAGGGGTCCCGGCCCGTATCCTCAAGACGCACGACGGGGAGGCGTCTGATGACGCCTCCCCGTGAGTGTGCCTCAAGCTCAACCCCGGACCGCGTCAGTCCTGCCCGACGACCAATCCCTGCCCCTGCTTCCGCTCCGTGGTCTTCTCCTTGACGCTCGCCTGTATCCCCTTCCAGCCGAGATAGGCCAGCGCCAGGAAGCAGAAGCCGCCGAAGACACCGGTCTTCATCGCTGCCATGTCGAAGTTGCCCTTCCGCTCGATCGGCACCAGACGGCGCATGTCGAGAAAGTCCAGGGCGAAAGGGATCACCAGCAACGCGGCGACCACGGCAAGGACCAACGCGGCGATCGACGCGCCCCGCACCGCGAGTCGATGCCCAGCGAGCACCCCGACGGCCATGATCGCCGCAAGAATGAACGCGAGTTGGGGCAGGGCGGCCAGCATGGTCCCGAAGACCTGGAAGCGCCAGCGCACCTCGCCCGTCGCGATGGGGAGCGCCGGTACCATCACATCCGCCAGCGGGGAGAGGGCCGCGACGAAGAGAACAGCCAGGACGCCGGTGATAGCGGCATGGGCGCGGGCGGAGAGAGTCATGGGCGACGACTGCATGCAGCGGCCTCGGGTCAGAATGAAAGGTTGAGGGCTCCGGTCCCCCTTTCCCGGGGGCATTGCCGTCGCCAATGGTGCACCGTCGAAGGACTTCTAGGCAAGTCATGGGCCGATTGTCCCGGTTCTTGCACAGCAGGTCACCCACGACCATGCGATGCCTTCATCTGACCCTCACCACCGCCCGCGGTGGCCGTCGCGACGCGATTCTCTCCCTGGTGAGCAACCTGCGAG
>JBBRGR010000160.1:0-5419 GCA_038223815.1 Gemmatimonadales bacterium | reverse complement strand
GGCTGCATTTTCGATCTCTTCAATGTGCTCTGGAGGGAGCCCAAGGTCCACCGCAATGGCGCGAGAAAGCCCGGAGACACGGCGTGAATGGCCAGAGGTGTATGGGTCACGAGCTTCGATCGCCTTTACCATCATACTGAGCTGTTCACGAACGTTTAGCGCGAGCTCGTCGTAGGCTTGATCGAGCTCGCGATAAACGTCTTCTAGCGTGTTCAACTTCCCGTACACATGCCGCACCGCAATAAACGGCAGGAATACCGCGATAAATCCAAATCGCTCTATTCCTTCAGCACGATCAAAGCGGACGAAGACAAACGCAACTGCCAGGGCCATTAGGCTTGCGACCATGTCGTAGCCCAGAACCCAAACTGTATTCGAGCGCCAAGTCGAGAGAATTGGCTTCTTCGTTGAAAGCGCGACTGCCGTGTTGACGATCACGGAGTTCGCAATGAAGTAGACTGCAGCAGAGCCAAGAAAGATCGCGATCTCACGGAGCGCGACATCAAATGCAACTGCAGGACCAGCTCCCGCTGGTTCAAGGATCAACGGCGGGTGCGAGCCCCCGAGGAGCACATATGCGCTGAATGCCAAACCGACGCTCAGGACTCGCTCGGAAACATTGAAGGCGATCTTGATCGGCGCCACACGAGCATACGATTGAGTGATGCCTGTGATGAAAGCCGCCATCACCGCACCCCACATCGCACCGAGCGACACGCCGATTGCGAGATGCATGATGAAGACAAGCGACCCGTTCATTGAACCGGATTTCTTTGCTGTCTTCGAAATCTCGAGAAGGCATCCAACAAGCCCTAAAGAGAAGAGCGCCCAGTAGTTGACCTTGGGCTGAGGGAGAAGCGAAAGTAGCGTCAGCACTGTGAGTGCTGCCGCCCCGACCGCGCCGACGTACCGCTGAACAGCCTTACTTTGGGACATAGGTTGAGTGTGGGTGGGAAATCCCAGATCCTTAAGGCATTAGACCCAAGTTACGGTCTCCGCGAGGAAAATACTCGCGATGAAGTCGACGGCCGCAGCCAACCACTCCAGCATATGCGTCACCTCCTTCCGGTCCATCGGCTACTTCGGGAGGTGGCAGACCCCGCTATGGTCCACCAGACGCTTCGCTCTGTTCGACCGCTCAGCTTCGCTAAATGCTAAGTCCTGAGATTTCCCGACCCGCAGTCCTCATAGTGTTAGGGTAGTGGGCACACTGCCCCCGCCTTACCGCCCGCGCCGCACCGCGAACCACCGGTTCGTGGCATCCAGCACCGCATACACCGCCGCGTGCTCCGCACTCTCCACCACCTCGGCGGTCCCCACGAGCAGCTTCGCTTCGCGTCCACCCACGGTGTGTACCCCCACCATCACATACGTCCGGTCAAACGCCTCGTGGATCTGGGCCCCCTCGAGCGCCAGCGAATACTTGTCCGCCAGCCGCTCCAGCACCGCCACCGCCGCACGCGCCGCCGTCTCGACCTTGTTCCGCGCGGTGTCCGGTCCTTCCTGAGTCGCCGACTCCAGTCGGCCATCGCAGGAGAGCGTCACCGTCGCCGTCACCTTCCGCTTCCCCGGCGCCGTCGCCATCACCAGGTCATCGAAGAGCACCGCACGCTTCACCGCCGAATCGCGCGCCGGGGCGGGCTCGTGGGCTTCCATCGGCCGCACGTCCGCCGTCTGTGCCACCGAGATCTTCCGGTGATCCACCCGCAGCCCGAGATGCGCCAGCAGCGCCGACTCGATGTTGCGCACCACCTGTTTCGGCGCCTGCCCCGCCTGCGCCAGGATGTGGATCTCGCTGACCTCACCCAAAGGCGTGGTCACCACGCGGGCCGACAGAATCCCCTCGAGCGACGTCAGGAGATTCTCGGCGCGGCGTACCCCCCACGGATCGGTCGCCGGATCAATCGGCGAGCCACCCGGACGGGAGGCGGAAGCGTCGAAGAACTGCGAGGGTGATGCGGTCACGGTGATGCCTCGTAGGTGACTGTCAATCCGAACCTAGGCCACAGTATTCCGACCGGCCGACTTGGCCAGGTAGAGCGCACGATCCGCCAGCTCCAGCAACGGGCCCTCGTCGGGACCCGACGGGTTGTACTCGACAACGCCGATACTCGCCGTGATCTGCCCTTCGAGGAAACCGAGTCGGCGACCCGCCTGCTCCACCCGCTCCCGCAGCGCATCCGCCACCCGGAGGGCACCGGCACGGTCGGTCCGGGTCAGCAACACCACGAACTCGTCGCCGCCATACCGCGCCCCCAGATCCGTCGCCCGGATCGTCCGGCGAATCTCGTCCGACACACTACGCAATACGGTGTTGCCACGTTCATGCCCGTAGCGGTCGTTCAGCGCCTTGAGCCGGTCGAGATCGATGAAGAGCACCGCGAAGGAATCCCCACTCCGTTTGCTCCGCTCCGTCTCGTGGGCCAACCGCTGCTGCAACGTCCGGTAGCTCGCCAGGCCGGTGAGCGCATCCGTGCTCGCATCGCGGGACGCATCCTCGGCCCGCTTCGACAGCCACGGCACACACTGCCGCAACGAGGCACGGCCCAATGCCGCCGCCTGGGCGAAGCGATGACACGAGGGATAGCCGCACGCCCGACAGTCCCACGCCCTGCCATTCGGACCCGTCCCGATCGCCTCGAGGATCGCCAGCACCGCCCCGGGCTCGGCCTGCTCCCGGCGGTGCCCAAAGGCAAAGGCCGCGCCCACCTGGACATCCGGCTGGTCCGGCACCACCGGCTGCCGACTCCGCGGCGGCTCGTACTGCTGCACCAGCATCCGGCGCCGGAAGAGCTCGTCCTTCGGACCCGCCGCCGGGTGACCCAATGCCCCCGCATGCGACAGAAAATCCACGAAGCCCAGATCGATCCGATCATGTCCGACCGCCCGCGCCAGCGCCGGGAGGTTCTCCAAGCCACGGACCGCCAGCAACCGCCGCCCACGCGACGACCCGCTGACCACCATCTCGAGCGGGAGCCCGCCGGCCACCGACATGTGCCGGCGCATCTCGGGCGGGACCCGGGCATACGTCCTGGGCAGCGTCTCCGGCCGAACTTCCCGCAATGCAAAGAGCTGCTCGAGGTCCGCAAAGGACAGCAGGGCATCAAGCTCCTGCACCGCACCCCCGGGGGCACTCACCCCAGCGTAGACCACCGGCAGGCTGTCCCCGTGCAAACGACGCAGGAATCGCGCCTCGGCGACGCAGGGATAGGTGACAGCGGCCAGATAGGGCACGAGCTCGGGATAATGCGCGGTGATGGCCGCCACGGCCACCGGATCGGTCGACCGGATCAGCGTCCCCCAGTCGGCATCCTCCCACAACCTGAGGTATTGCTGCGCCACCAGCTCGTCCCCGATCACACCGCGGGACACCAGCCGGAAACCCGCCTCATAACAGGCGTTGACCAGCTGCTCCGGGGAGGACGGGTGGAAGTGCGCCACCGCCTCGGGGGCCAGAATCAGTGCCCCAAGACCCCCCTCGGCAATGGCCAAGGCCCGATCGACGGCCCCCGCCGAGGAGATCGCATCGTGCGGACAGGCGGGGATGCACTCGCCGCAACGGATGCAGTTCTCCTCGACGATCTCCACCACCCGGGATTCGGGCGGAAGCGCGATCGCATCCGTCGGGCACGCGCGAACGCAGGCCAGGCAGGACACGCAGCGCGAGGGGTCAATAGCGAGGTGCAAGGACGCTCTATGGAGTGGGAGTAGGACGAGTCCTTATCATGCCAAGTTGGCGACTTACCTGAGAAGTGTCAAGAGGTGAAGTGGTCCAAGGGTTTGAAATGTCACGACTTAGGCGATGTCAAACTCCTTCAGCTTGCGATACAGCGTCCGCTCCCCGATTCCGAGGACCTGGGCCGCCTTCCGCCGATTCCCCCGATGCTCCTCCAAAACCGCCTGAATCGCCGCCTTTTCGATCTCGGCCATGGTCATCCCGGCCCGGTAGAGGACTACCGGATCCGGTGCCGGCTCTTCCTCGGCCAGGGTCGGCCCCACTGCCGCGATCGGCCCGGCCGCGCTGATCGGAAACGCGACACTTTCGTGATCGGCGACCTCGATGACATGCACGGGAGCATGGCGATCTTCCAGACGCCGCCGCAGCTCCTCGACCTGCATCCGCAGCTCCATGAGGCTCCGCAGGATGAACTCGAACTCGGCACCTCCCACGTTCAACGTCCCGGACTCCCGCGTCCCGACCACAGGGAGCCGCATCGGGAGCACGTTGACGCCGCCGTCGTTCACGTCGGCCGGGATGTCACTTGCACGGATCTCGTTCCCCGGTGCCAGCACCACCATCGACTCGACGAGGTTCCTCAGCTGGCGCACGTTGCCGGGCCACGGCGCCCCCACGAGGCGTTGCATCGCCTCGCCACTGATCCCCGGGAAGGGGCGATCATGCTGCGCCGTGAATTCCTTCACGAAGCGCTTCACCAGCAAGGGAATGTCCTCGCGTCGCTCGCGGAGCGGCGGGAGGTAAATCGAGAGGACGTTCAGTCGGTAGTAGAGGTCGTCGCGGAAGACGCCGTTGGCCACCTGCTCCTTGAGCGCGCGGTTGGTCGCCGCGACCACGCGCACGTCCACCTTGATCGGGGCGACGCCGCCGAGCCGGAAAAAAGAGCGCGTCTCGAGCACGCGCAGCAGCTTGACCTGCACACTCGGCGGGATCTCCCCGATTTCATCGAGGAAGATCGTACCCGTATCGGCGAGTTCAAAACGACCGAGGCGTCGTTCCGCCGCACCGGTGAAGGCACCCTTCTCGTGGCCGAAGAGCTCGCTCTCAAGGAGCGTCTCGGGGAGCGCAGCGCAGTTGATCGCGATGAACGGCCGACCGCGGCGCGGCGAAAGGTCGTGGATCGCCTTCGCCACCAGTTCCTTGCCGGTGCCCGACTCGCCCTGGATCAGCACGGTGCTCGACACCGGCGCCATCTGCTCGATCTTGACCAGCACCTCGTGCACCGGCGGGGAGTCGCCGAAGATCCCGGTGCGTCGCTGGAGGGCGTGGCGATTGACCATGCGGCGAACCGTTGCCACGAGATCATCCGTCGCGAGCGGCTTGGTGACGAGCTCGGTGGCGCCGAGTCGCTGTCCCCGCTCGAGGTCCGTCGGTTCAAGCAGCACCAGCACGGCGACTTCATGGTCGCGCGCGTACGTAGCCAGCGCCGCCACACTCGCCTCGTGCACCGCACCCGTGATCACCAGCAGGTCAGGATGTTCGCGCCGGATCGCCGCCCGTGCCTCATCGGCGGTGACGGCCACCGCACTCGCCACCCCGGCACTCTCCAGCGCGCGATCGAGCGGAACCGCGATCTCGAGATCGGCGAGGGTGATGACGACCTGCGCCGGCATCGCTCAGTGCTCCGTATGGCCGTGCAACTGCTGCACGGCATGGGCAAGAATCGGGAGCAGCGCGGCGAGG
>JBBRGR010000159.1:0-5435 GCA_038223815.1 Gemmatimonadales bacterium | reverse complement strand
CCACTTCCACCTGACCGAGGACACCATGATCGACGCACGCCTTCCCGTTACGGTGCTTTCCGGCTTCCTGGGTGCCGGCAAGACCACCCTGCTCAATCACGTGCTTGCCAACCAGGAGGGATATCGCGTTGCCGTCATCGTCAACGACATGAGCGAGGTCAACATCGACGCTCGACTGGTCGAGCGGTCTGGTGCCCTGCATCAGACCGATGCGCGGCTGGTCGAGATGACCAATGGCTGCATCTGCTGCACCTTGCGCGAAGACCTGCTGATCGAGGTGGCGGCGCTCGCCCGCGAGGGGCGTTTCGATTACCTCCTCATCGAATCAACGGGCATCGGGGAGCCGCTGCCGGTTGCGGCCACCTTCACCTTCGAGACCGAGACGGGCGAATCACTCAACCAGCTCGCGCGTCTCGACACGATGGTCACCGTGGTCGATGCCGGGGCCTTCCTGAAGGACTTCAAATCCGGCGACGACCTGCGTGACCGAAATCTGACGCCCGACGAGGACGAGCGCACGATCTCGGACCTCCTGCTGGACCAGGTGGAGTTCGCCAACGTGATCGTGCTCAACAAGGTCGATCGCGCCACCGAGGAGGATCTCGAGCGACTGCGAGCGCTCTTGCACACCCTCAACCCCGACGCCGAGATCGTGCTTGCCGAGCGGGGTCGCGTCCCGCTGGACCGCATTCTCGCCACCGGGCGGTTCGATTTCGAGCAGGCGGAGGCCGCCCCGGGGTGGGCCAAGGAACTGAACGGTGAACACATCCCGGAGACGCTGGAGTATGGCATCCACAGCTTCGTCTTCCGTTCGGATCGCTTCTTCCACCCCGAGCGGCTCTTCAACCTGGCGGTGCTAGGCTTCCGCGGGGTGATTCGGTCGAAGGGCTTCCTCCGGATGGCGTCCCGGCGTACCCTTGTCGGGGAGTGGGCGTTGGCCGGCAATTCCTTGCAGCTGGCCCCGGTCGGGTGGGTGGCCGATGACGACCTGGTGCCTGAGCAGGAACTCGTCTTCATCGGCATCAAGATGGATGAGCCCGCCATTCGGGCGGCACTCACTGAGGCCGTGCTGACTGACAGCGAGATGGCCGCCGGCCCCGACGCCTGGAGGTCGTACCCTGATCCGTTCCCTGCGTGGACCGCCGAGGGCGAATCCACCGCAACACTTCCGTGACCTTGTGAGGACCGCCATGCACACCCGTCGTCGTGATTTCCTCGGAGCAGTGGGGCTTGCCGCCCTTGGGCTCCCATCGCTGGCCCACGCCGCACCGGAGGCGACCCTCGCCCCCGCAGCCGATTCTCCGTGGGACCTTTCCTGGACCAAGGGGATCAAGGGAAAGGTGCGGGCGGTCTTCGACATTCCGGAACCTGGGGAAGGCAGCGACTTTTATCAGGCGGTGCGAACGCGTGAGCAGTTGAAGGAGGTCTATGGCGTGGCGGACAAGGAGGTCAGCGCCGTCGTGGTATTCCGGCACAATGCGATCGACTTCGTGATGGATGATGCCTACTGGGCGCGGTTTCAAATCGGGAAGGAGCTGAAACTCGAGACACGCCATGAGAGTGGGGTCTTCATGACGAGCAATCCGATCCGCACCAATCCGGCCGACGTGCCGCCCGGCAACGTGCCCTACGCGATGGATGCGTTCCAGCGGTCCGGGGGCGTGATCCTCGCGTGCAACCTTGCATTCGGCAAGGTCATCTCGAAGTACCGTCGTGCGGATTCCCTCACGAGGGAGGCGGCCACCGAGGTGGCCAAGCAGCACCTGCTCCCCGGCGTGATCCTCCTCCCAACCGGAGTGGTCGGACTGGTCGTGGCGCAGCAGGCGGGGTGCGGGTTGGTGCCGGCCTAGCACGCAGCGGTGGAGATGGGTGATCGTTTTTCCCTTCTCGCACCCCCCGGAAGCACTGACACATGATATGGCCTGCGAGGAGCACGGCTCTCACCGGCGCGCCAGAGACGCCACCGGCTCGCCGGCACGAATCGGTGGCGTGGCCATCAGGTACATCACTCGCCCGGTGAATGGAGCGCGCACCGTGACGTGGACCTCTCCGAATGCATCGGTGATGTCGGCCAGGGGATCACCCTCGGCGACCAACTGATCGAGGACGACGCGAGGGCGGACAAGGCCGCTCACGGGGGCGAGAACGGATTGCGTGGCGACCACGGTCTGCCGAACCTCGGGAGCCGGTGTCCCGACCCCCATGCCAAGCGCGTGAGCGATCTGCAACACCCCCTGCACCATCGGGTCGATGTAGCGCTCGTCAGTGCGGCCGAGTTCGCCGGACTCGAACGCGATGGCCGGAATGCGACTGAGCGTCGCGGACCGGGTCGTGGTGACGGTGGCCAATGGTGGTAGCGGCGCCGGAAGCGTGTGGTGCACCGCGACCTCGAATCCACTGGCGGCGGCCATGCGTTGTGCCGGGCCATCGACCAGCGAGTCGCCAAGGAGGTTGAGGCCGACGTAGGGGCGGAGCGCCTCATTGGCATCACCGCTGTGCAGGTCAATGTAGGCCGTCGCACGCCGGATCACCTGGTGGTAGATCAGAAAGGCAAGCCGTTCGCTGATCGTGCCGTCGGCCCGACCAGGAAAAAGGCGGTTCAGATTCTTGCCGTCGCTGGGAGTGTAATACACACCGCGCCCGAAGAAGCTCGGCGGATTGGCAAGATGCACGAATACCACGGTCCCTGCGAGGGCTCGGGGATCGATGAGATTGGGGAGTCGTTGCGAGGCGAGGATCGGCGTGTATTCGCTGCCGTGGATCCCTGCGGTGACCACGAGGACGGGACCTGCACGCATACCCTGCACGACGGTGATGGGCAATTGGACCGCGCTGTCCGACGCATAGGCAGAGAGCTCAAGGTGTCCTCGGCAGCGCCGACCTTGGTCGCAGCGAATCGTCCCCATGTCAAAAGGGGCCTGAGCCATCAGTGGGGGCACCGGTGTGACGAGCACGGCCACCAGCGCCGTGAGCCTGACGGGGCAGGTCACTCGCTGATTACCCATCACGTCGCGTCCCCTTGGCCAGGACGCGGTCTCCGTTCCGAAACTCGAGACTCCGAACCTGACCGTCGCTCCCGTAAAAGCGGATGATCAGGGTCGGATTCACGGCCCACAATTCCCCGTTGCGCACCACGCCATACATGAACTGATCCGCCCCGTGCGGGACGAGTTGCACCTCCTGCACGCCCCCGTTCTCCGTGGGCGCCCACCGTCCGAAAAGCTGGCTCGCCTTCGCCTCGACGGTGAAGCGTTCACTGGGATCTCCACTCCAGGCAAAGTCGTACTCCCCGACATATGGCGCGCTTCGCTCCGCCGTGATGCCGACCGGATACATCGGCGTGACGATGATCGGAACGTCGATCCCCATGCCGCCCCAGCGCATCCGAAGCGTCATGCCCGTCGTGGTGACCACCGGAACGTCCCAGGTGAGGACCTCGGTATGCTCGACGGCGCGCGAGATCACGGGAAGACGGTACTGCGCCGCGGTCGAATCGGGGTGGGCGGTGTGGAAGAGCGTCTCGCGCGGATCGAGGACAAAGGTCCACGGTTCCTTTTCCCGGAGCACCAACCAGACCGAGTACTTCCCCGGCGGGATCACCTTGCCGAGCAGCGTGATCGGCCGATTGAACTCAAGGGTCGTCGCGTCGTCGGCGCCCGGGGTCCAGGCCCGCCCCCACTTCTCCATGCCGCCGTAGATGTTGGTGCGGCCGCGCACCCGAGGACGCGAATAGTCCACGGTCAATCGGGTCCCGTCGACCACCTGCGCCACCGTGCCGCGTTCGGAGGCGACGATTTGCGCGGCGACGGTCGAGGACCACCCCCCACCGAGGACCATCATCACGAACAGGATGCGGATCATGTGCTGCTCCATTTGCAGAATGAGCGACGCCGGGCTGGTGGAGGCCCCGATGCCCTGTAAATTGACATATTCGTACTAGTAATGCAATATCATTAAACCAGAGCAGCTGTCCATCTCTTCATCTTGGCACCTCACCATGTCCCAGAGTACGCCCCGTTTCCCCGCCCGATCACTCGCGTGGTCCCTTCGTGCAATGACCATCCTCCCGATACCCAGCACGCTCTCGGCGCAGGCGCGCCCATCTGCCCTTTGCGGCGTACGCCGCGCGCGCGTGAGTGGCGAGGGGCGCCGTGGGGCGACTATCCGGCTCAGCCCCATCGGTCGCGTCACAACCACCGATGCTCAGGGAAGCGTCACGTTCGACGCCCTGCAGGCAGGGCAATACCAGCGGATCACCCCCGCCGACCAGTTCCCCCCCCGACACGACGGACCTCCATCTGCCACTGGCCCCCGGGGAGGTGCGTCGCCGTGTCCTCACCACCCGTCCGATCGAGCTTCCGGCGATCGTGGCCGAGGCTCCGTGATTTCACGCCTGATCAATGCGAGTGCCCGCGGGGCTACCATCGCCCTCGGCACACTGAGTCAGATCAACGCGCAGTCGCCGGCCAACCACCCGGTCACAACAACCGCGGAAGCCCCGCGCCTCGATGGGCGGCTCGACGAACGCTCCTGGCAGGAGGCGGCGGTCCTCGAGGGCTTCCGCCAGGTCGAGCCCGCACAGGGCGAGCCGGCGGCACTGCAGACAATCGTCCGCGTCGTCCAGCACGCGGGTGGGTTGTGGTTCGGTATCGAGGCGCGCGACCCTATGGGGCGCGCCGGAGTTCGCGTCGCAGACCTTCGGCGCGAATTCGATCCGACAACGACGGACCTCGTCGGCATTGTACTCGGCCCGCTGGGGGATCGTCGCAATGCAACGGTCTTCGAGATCACTCCGGCAGGAACGCAACGCGACTTGCAGGTGCTTGATGGCAGCGTGCGCAACGTCGAGTGGGACGGCGTCTGGGAGGTGCGGGCCGTGGTCCATGACAGCGGCTGGACCGCCGAGGTGTTCGTGCCCTGGGAGACGCTCCGGTACGAGCAGGGCGGCGCACCATGGGATATCAACGTCTATCGCATCGCGAGGCGCACGAACGAGGTCAGTGCGTGGGTCCCCTGGCCGCGAAACCTGAACGCCTACCGTCTCGACTTTGCAGGGACGCTTGAGGGGCTCACCCCCCCGCCGCCGTCCCAACAGCTCGCCTTGCGGCCCTACCTGCTCGGGCGGACCTCGGATGCCAGGTCTGCCGGAGGGACTGAGGTCACCGCCGGTGGCGAACTTACGTGGAACCCGACGGCCAACAGTGCAGTGGATCTGACGGTGAACACGGACTTCGCCCAGACGGACATCGATCGGCCGGTGATCAACCTCACGCGCTTCTCGGTTTTTCTCCCCGAGCGGCGGCAGTTCTTCCTCGAAAGCGCGTCCCTCTTTGCCGTCGGACGCACGACCGGTCGCTTCAGCATCACGCCCTTTTTCAGTCGCCGGATCGGCCTCGACGGGGATGGCGCTCCGATCCCGATCACCGCGGGTGCCC
>JBBRGR010000158.1:0-5450 GCA_038223815.1 Gemmatimonadales bacterium | reverse complement strand
GGGGGACGCTGGCGACGGGAGGGATCCGGATGCGGAAACTGCACGGCTACAAGGCGATGACGACCACGACGCTGCGTCAGGCAGCGTAACCGGGGCGCCCGACAAGATCACTCGAATGAATTTCTACAGCTTGCGGGACACAACCCGCGCCCGCCGCATGCATTGTTCACCCCACGGTTCGCCGCTTAGCGGACGCCTCTCTTCTAGATGCACACGCCAACCACCTACCGATGCTTCGGCGTCACCCACCAGAGGGTATACGGCACCGGACCATCCCACGTCGGGCGCTTCGGATCGTCCGCCGCCAACCAGAGCGCCCCGTAGGAGAGCTTGGAGACGTTGGCAATCTTCGTGATGTCGAGCAGGCGCGGTTCATCGGTCGGCTGGTGATATTCCGGCGTGGTCCCGTTGAAGAACTGCATGATCGGAATCCCGTTCTCGAGATATGGGCCCGCATCGGTCCGGGGATAGTAGAACTCGCTGGTCACATCCTCATAGACCTGATCGAGCGCGATGAACGGAAATTCCTTCGCGGCACGCATCAGATTCGCCTGCGTCGCGCTGCTCAGGAGTTTCGGCCCGGTCACGTAAATCGAATCCGAGGACGAGAGATTCTGGATGCGAGCGCTGTTGGGCGGACGGCTGCGCCCGATCATGTCGTTGCTGACATGGAGCACCAGCTTGTTCGACCAGGGACCATAGGCAATGAACCGGGTGCCCCACAGGCCCGTTTCCTCGCCGGAGTCCCAGATCATCAGGATGGAACGCCGCGGTCTCGGGCCTGCCACGATCGCACGCGCCATCGCCATGTTGCCGGCACTGCCGCTGGCATTGTCGTCGGCTGCATTGTACTGGTCGGGGAACGTGTTGCCGGGCCTTTCTCCACCGGCGCGGACGGCGCCGTCGAGGTGCGCGGCGAGTGAGATCCATTCATCCTTCAACTTCGGATCGGATCCTTCCCACAATCCGACCACGTTGTAGGGGCGCGCCTCGGCGGTCGTCGCGGCGAAGTCGATGGTGACCCGTTTGCCGAGCGCGGCAGACTTGGGGTAGCGCTTGGTCGAATCGGCGGCGAGGACCTCTGCGGCAGAAACGCCGGTGCCCGCCAACAGCTTTCGGACTGCAGCGTCCGACAACACCACACGCGGGACCTGATACTGGGCGTAGGCCACGCCGAGTGATGGATTCAGGTCCTGGCCTGTGGTCGCGCGCCGGTTCCACCCGTTCCGCAAGCCAGCGTTGGGGACCAGCAGGATCCCGAGCGCGCCCTTGAAACGCGCTTCTTCCAGGTACGTGGTGTAGTCCACGCCCATGACCCCCATCGTGTCGGGGGCACCGAGCACACCACCTGAGCGCACCTGCCCGCGCACGGTGACGGGGTGCACCAGGATCCACTTCCCCTTGATGTCGAGGCCCGCGTAGGGATCGATCCCCTTCTTGCGTCGCGCCAGTCCATCTCCGACATAAATCACATCCGCCTGACGGATTCCGCCCACGAGGAAGCTGAACACGTAGAAATCGTCACCCCACTTCAACGGCTCCGTTCCGATCGACCCCGAGACGCGGGTCGTGTCGAGCCGGGACTGCGTGACCGTGTAGTGGGCGAAGTAGGTGCCGTTGTCGCCCATCGGCTTGACGCCGAGCTCCTTGAGCAGTCGGGCGATATAGGTGGCGGCAGAGTCGTAACCGGGCGAGGGCGCATTGGGGAACGGGGTGCGACGTCCCATGTTCGCATCGGAGGCGAGGTAGTCCACATCGCGTCGGATGTCCGACTCCCGAATCTGGTTGGCCGCCTGCTTGGCCGCGGCGAGCCTCGATTCCAGAGTGGCCGGACCGACATTGGGCGATTGGGCCGTCGAGCACGCGGCCAGCGAGACGACCAGCATGGGAAGCATGCGACGCAACAGCAACATGGGGACCTCGGTTCGAGCGCGGAGACCAGCGTGGGAGGGAATCGCTACACTACAAGATTGCAGCACTCATCAATCGATCGACCATCGAAGGACACCAGGGCCTGTGCACCAGCGGCGATGGGCGCTATGTCGCCGGATTCCAGCGGATCGCACCACCCACATCAAAGGCGGCGCCGAAGTCATAGACATCGAGGAAATCCTCCTCGCGATCCCCAGGCTGGACGCTCAGCAGACCCACCGCGACGAGCGCAAAGACGATCTTGCCAAAGTCGCCCGAGGTGGTGACCCGCCAATGCCCAAGGACCGTTTGCGCCAGGAGTCCGAAGCGTTCCAACGCGAGGTCGCGACACGCCCAGGCGAGTTCCGCCCCGGTCACGTGGCGACGGACATCAAGCTTCCCCTGGAGGTACTCGATCGCCTCCAGCGTGAAGAGATAGGCGCGCTCGTCGTACTCCGTCCCCGCGACTGCGCGGATCCGGGCCAGCACCCCATCGGCAAATTGGAGCTCCGCCACGCGCTCAGGCCACCATGCCGGCGGGGTACACCGGGTGCTTGCCGGCGAGTTCTTCCACCTGACCCTTCACGCGCGCGAGCACGGCAGGATCATTCCGGCCCGTGATGGCGTCATCGATGAGTTGCGCCACGCGAACCATCTCGGCGCGACCCATTCCGCGGGTGGTCAACGCCGGCGTGCCAAGCCGGATGCCGGACGTGACGAACGGCGACTGCGGATCATCGGGAATGGTGTTCTTGTTGACCGTGATGGCGGCCTCGCCGAGCACACGCTCGGCCTCCTTCCCGGTCAACTCCTTGGCGCGAAGGTCGACCAGCATCAGGTGCGTATCCGTACCACCCGAGACGATCGCGAAGCCGCGTTCAATCAGCGCCTCGGCGAGCACCTGCGCGTTCTCGACCACCCGGCGGGCATACTCGCGGAAGTCCGGTGTGGCTGCCTCGCCGAATGCCACCGCCTTGCCCGCAATCACATGCTCCAGCGGCCCGCCCTGTCCTCCGGGGAAGACCGACTTGTCGATCGCCTTGGCGTGCGGCTCATGACAGAGGATGATGCCCCCGCGTGGCCCGCGCGGCGTCTTGTGCGTCGTGCTGGTGACGATGTGGGCGTGGGCCATCGGGTTGGGATGGACGCCACCCGCCACCAGGCCGGCAAAGTGCGCCATGTCCACCAGGAAGGTCGCCTCGATCTCGTCCGCGACCTCTCGGAACGCGGCGAAGTCGATGATCCGCGCATACGCCGAACCGCCGGCGATGATCAGCCGCGGCCGTTCGCGACGCGCCATCTCGCGCACCTGGTCATAGTCAATGCGACCTGTGTCCGCCCGGACGCCGTACTGGACCGCGCGCCACACCTGGCCGGTGTGGTTCACCGAGGCGCCGTGCGTGAGGTGGCCGCCATGCGGCAGCGACAGCCCCATCAGGGTCTCGCCAGGCTTGATCACGGCCATGAACGCGGCAAAGTTCGCCTGTGCCCCGGAATGTGGCTGCACGTTGGCGTGTGGCGCCCCGAAGAGCGCCCTGGCGCGGTCGATCGCCAATTGCTCGACTTCGTCCACCACCTCGCACCCGCCGTAGTAGCGCTTGCCCGGGTATCCTTCGGCGTACTTGTTGGTGAGGCAACTCCCCACGGCCTCAAGGACGGCACGCGAGGTGAAATTCTCGCTGGCAATCAGCTCCAGTCCATCCTGCTGGCGTCGCAGTTCGCGCGCGATGAGTGCGGCGACGGCCGGATCGGCCACCGCGAGCGGGGCGTCATGCATCAGGGGAGCCGTCACGAAGCGTCCTCGATCTTGGCGATGCGGCGCTGGTGGCGGCCGCCCTCGAAGGGAGTGTCGAGCCACGCGCCGAGGATGGCACGGGCAGTCTCTGCATCCACAAAGCGCGCCGGCAGGACCAGCACATTGGCATCATTGTGCCGCCGAGCCAGCGCTGCGATCTCCGGGGTCCACGCCACCGCCGCACGCACGCCGGCATGACGATTGGCGGCATAGCTCATCCCCAGGCCGGTCCCGCACATCAAGATGCCCCGCTTCGCCTCGCCGCTCTCGACCTCGCGCGCCACCGGATGCGCGTAGTCCGCGTAGTCGGTGGAGTCGGTGGAGTGGGTGCCCACGTCCTCCACGTCAAAGCCCCGCCGCTCCAGCTCAGCGACAAGGACTTCCTTCAGGGCAAAGCCGGCGTGGTCGGCGCCGATGGGGATTCGTTCAGGCATAGTCCCAAGATAGTCGAAGCGTGATGTTCGATGAGCGATGATCGATCATCGATGGTCGATCATCGATCCCCCGCCACCCACATCCGCTTCAGCGCCGCCACCGACGTGATCCGCTCCTCGGCGAGGCGATCCGCGGCCTGATACGACGGGATCCCGTCGCGGGCAGCGATGGTATACACCCGCGTCATCGTGTCGTAGATCTCCTGCGCCTTCCGCTTGGCCCGTTCCATGGTCCAGCCCTGCAGCTCCCCGTAGACGTTGATCACACCGCCGCCATTGATCACGTAGTCCGGGGCGTAGAGCATGCCCTTCTGCTCCAGCTCGATGCCGTGCCGCTCTTCGGCAAGCTGGTTGTTCGCGCCACCGGCAATGATCTCGACCTTGAGACGGCTCAGGGTGTCGTCGTTGATCACGGCACCAAGCGCGCACGGTGCGAAGATGTCCGCCTGGACGTCGAAGATGGCGTCGGCGGCAACGGCCGTGGCACCGAGTTCATCGACCACGCGCGCCACCTTCTGCTCGTCGATGTCGGCAACGATCAGCTTCGCGCCTTCCTGCTTCAGGTGGGTCATGAGATACCAGGCGACCTTGCCGGCGCCCTGCACCGCGATCGTCTTGCCAGCGAGCGAGTCCTTCCCCCACTTGGCCTTGGCCGAGGCCTTCATGCCGACATACACGCCGTAGCCGGTCACCGGGGAGGGGTCACCGCTGAGATTCAGCAGGCCGGCAACGTGTTTGGTCTCCCGCTTGATGAACTCCATGTCGGTCGGCGAGGTGCCGACGTCCTCGGCCGTGATGTAGCGGCCTCCGAGCGATTCCACAAAGCGGCCATGGGCCCGGAAGAGCGACTCCCGATCAGCGCGCTTCGGGTCGGCGATGATCACGGCCTTGCCGCCGCCGAGGTTGAGCCCCGCGACGGCGCTCTTGTAGGTCATCCCGCGCGCCAGCCGCAGGGCATCGTGCAGCGCCGCATCCGTGCTCTCGTACTGCCACACACGGGTGCCGCCCAGGGCGGGGCCGAGCGTGGTGTCGTGGATCGCGATGATGCCGAAGTAGCCGCAGGAGGGCTCGTGCGAGAAGACCACCTGCTCGTGGCCCATCGTCTGCATGCTGGCAAAGGTGTCCATGAGAATCCCAGGTGTTGGGTGAGGCTGGTGAGGGATGATCGATCATCGATCATCGATCATCGATGGTGCGCGCTACTTTCCGTACCCGTAGAACCCCTTCCCGCTCTTCCGTCCCAGGTGCCCCGCCGCGACCATCCGCTTCAGCAGGGGGCAGGGGCGGTACTTGTCCTCGCCAAGGCCCGT
>JBBRGR010000157.1:0-5460 GCA_038223815.1 Gemmatimonadales bacterium | reverse complement strand
GGTCCGCTCACCGGCGCCGCCCTCAACCCGGCCCGCGCCTTCGGCCCCGCGGTCATCGCCGGCAACATGCAGGCGCAGGCCGTCTGGTGGATCGGTCCGATCGTCGGCGCCATCGCCGCGGCGGTGCTGTGGCAGTATGTGCTGCTGGGGAAGGAAGAGGCGGCGGGATGATGGATGATGGATGATGGATGATGGATGATGGATGATCGAGACAGCAGAATCCCCGCTCCGGCAGCAGCCGAGGCGGGGAGCTTTGCGTCTGGGCCACCCATCATCGATCATCGATCATCGACCATCGACCATCGATCATCGGCTCTCGTTCCCCCGCCGCCACAAATTCACCACATACCCCACCACGATCACCGCCACCACGAGGTAGCCCGCAATCATGTAATTCCCGCTCTCAGGCATCGGTGGCCTCCTGGATGGCACGCCGAGCCCCGATGCCGTAGCGCTGCATGGCAAGGCCGACGTACAGCACGGTGAAGACCCCGAAGCCGGTGAGGAAGGTGCGGAGCATCTCGAAGGGCAGCGCCGGCTTGCCAGCGCGGAGTGCGACCGGCTCGGGATGCTGCGAGGCGAAGTAGTAGACCGTGAGATGGTTGAAGGGCACCAGGACCAGCGCCATCAGCCCCAGCACGGCGGCAAACTTGGCCCGCTCGGCGGGATCGCGGATCGCGCCGCGCAAGGCGAAGTAGCCACCGAAGACGAGCAGTTCCAGCACCGTGAAGGTCAGCCGCGGCTCCCAGGCCCACCACACCCCCCAGGCCGGACGCCCCCAGATCGGGCCGGTGATCACCACGATCACGCCCATCACCATCCCCACCTCCGCCGACGCCTCCGCAAAGAGGTCGAAGCGTTCGTCGCGCAGCAGGAGGTAGAGGAGTGAGCAGAAGCCGGTGGTGAGGAAGGCCAGCTGCATCGCGTATGCAGCGGGCGGGTGCACGTAGTAGAGCTTCTGCACCAACCCCATCGTCCGCTCCGGCGGGGTGAACTGCAGCGCCATCACGTAGAGGGCCGCAAGACCGAGCAGCGCGATCACGGTCACGACCCGACCGCGACGGATCTGCCGTCCGGCCGAGGCTGCGTCAGGCATCATTCATCCACCACCGCGGGAAAGAGAAGGGCGGCCAGCACCGCGAATGCCACATCATACAACAACAAGAATCTGAACGAGCCCCAGAGTTCGACCAAGGGGCGCGATGCGAGCAGGCGGACCGTTGCCTGCGCCGCGAAGAAGATCGGCGGCAACAGGAACGGGAGGACCAGGACCGGCAGGATCAGCTCGGCATGGCGGGTGCGCACGGCCATCGCCGAGAAGAGCGTGCCGACGGCCGTGATGCCGATCATGGCCAGCCCGGCCACCGCCAGGACCGAGACCAGCGCCCAGCTGACTGCCACGCCGTAGAACAGGATCCAGAGCGGAAAAGCGACCAGCAGGACGAGGCCGACGAAGGCGAGGTTGGCGAGCCATTTCCCGAGGAAGAGCGCCGTCCGGGAGACCGGGGCGAGCAGGATCCCCTCGATGGCGGCATGCTCGCGTTCCAGAGTGAAGGCGCGGTTGAGCGCCACCAGCGACGAGAGCGCAATCGTGATCCAGAGCACGCTCGGCGCGAGCGTGAGGAGCGAGACCGAGCCGCCATCACGCGCAAAGACCACGACCAGCAACACGAGTGTCGCGAAGAGGATGGCGGTGTGGAGGGCGGTTCGGGTCCGCCGCTCGATCCGGAGATCCTTGGCGGCGATCAGCAACGCAATCCGGACCACGCTCATCCGCTCACCAGCGCATCATAGCGCGGACGGAACTCGGCCAGCGACGCCGGGCGGGGGGCATCGAGCACCACGTCGCCCGCGTGCAACACCACCAGCCGAGTCGCCACCTCCCAGAGATCTGCCGGCTCATGGGTCACGCAGACCACGGCCCGCCCTGCCGCCTGCTCGGCGCCGACCCGCTCCCGCAGATCGCGCGAGGCGGCGGCATCGAGGGACGTGAACGGTTCGTCGAGGAGGAGGAGTGACGGTTGGTGCATCGTTGCCCGCGCGATCGCCAGGCGTTGGGTCATTCCCTGCGAGAAGCCGAACACGCGCGTGTCGGCCCGCGGGGTGAGGCGCGCATCCGCTAATGCCTGCTCCACACGGGATGCAACACTGTCGAGTCCATGCAACTCTGCCGCGAATCGCAGGTTCTCACGCGCCGTGAGATCCTCGTAGAGAAACGACTGATGGGAGAGCAGCCCAAGCGTGCGACGCGCCTCCGGGGCCGCCTGGACGTTCTGCCCGGCGACCTCGACCCGTCCCTTGGTCGGACGCGCGAGTCCCGCGATGCACCTGAGGAGCGTGGATTTCCCGGCCCCATTCGGACCGAGCAGCAGCACCACCTCGCCCACGCCGACGGTGAGGTGCACCCCCCGCAACGCGACCAACGCCCCGAAGCGGCGCTCGAGGGCATGCACGACCAGCAAGGGAGTGTCGGGGGGTGTCATCCGTGGGCCGGAAAGCAGTGCATCACGGAAGTATAGCGGGCTTGCGGGCGCTTCGGCCCGCGCCGTCAGCGTTCGCCGCGGCGCTGCTCGAAGAGAAAGAGATCGTCGAGCTTGGTGAGGACAAGCAGAAACTCCAGTTCCGGCGAGACCGCCCGGAGCACGACCTGCTGCCGTCGATCCGCGGCATGACGCTGGACCATGACCAACGCCCCGAGCCCCGAGGAGTCGACTTCCTTGGTGCCACTGAAATCGACCACCAACTGGCCATCCCCCTCGGCAAGCTCGTCGAGGAGCTCGTTCGCCGAACGGCGGAAGGCCTCGCGCGTGGCGAGTCCGAGGGTCACAGGGGCAGGCAGCTCTCGCCTGGGGGACTGCGCGATCGTCACGGTCATGGGCCTCCAGCCCGGCAGAAGTCGTTCCGGGAGGGAGGAGGAGCAAGAGGTCTGCCAAACGGTGTTGAGATGGGAGTGTATGAAAAATTGACAGGTCGATGATCGATGATCGATGATCGATGATCGCTGGTCGAGCTCCATCCGGTACGCTCCGCCACCCACGCCGCGCATCTGCCCTGTCGATCAGCGACCATCGATCATCGCAATCCGGCTAGCTTTCACGCTTCCCTCAATCTCCGGCACCCCACCATGTCCGATCAACTCCAGACGCTCCTGACCGAAGAGCGCCGCTTCCCGCCCAGCGCCGAGTTTGCTGCGCAGGCGGTAGCGAACGCGGCCACGTATGCGGCCGCGGAGGCCGATCGGCTCGCCTTCTGGGCCGCCGAGGCCGCGCGGCTCGAGTGGAGCCGGCCCTGGGACAGCGTGCTCGCGTGGGAGATCCCGCATGCCCGGTGGTTCAGTGGGGGGCGGCTCAATGTGGCGGCCAACTGCGTCGATCGGCACCTGACCGGGGCCAAGCGGAATCAGGCTGCGCTCATCTGGGAGGGGGAACCGGGGGACCAGCGGGTGCTGACCTACTGGCAGCTGCACCAGGAGGTCTGCAAGGCCGCCAACGCCCTGCTCGCCCTCGGGGTGCAGCGGGGCGATCGCATCGCCATCTACCTCCCGATGATTCCCGAAGCGGCCATCGCGATGCTGGCCTGCGCCCGCATCGGGGCGGTCCACTCGGTGGTCTTCGGCGGTTTCTCGGCGGAATCGCTGCGCGATCGGATCAATGATGCCAAGGCGGTCTGCTGCATCACCGCCGATGGCGGCTATCGTCGCGGCCAGGTACTCCCGCTGAAGCGTCTGGCCGATGAGGCGCTGGCGGACTGCCCGTCAATCCGCTCCGTCCTGGTGGTCCACCGTGGGCAGGGCGTCGATCCGACCCACTGCCCGATGCAGGAAGGGCGCGACCACTGGTGGCACCGGATGCTCGAGGGGCAGAGCGCGGTCAACGCGCCGGCAGCGATGGAGGCGGAGGACCTGCTCTTCATCCTCTACACCTCCGGCACCACCGGCAAGCCGAAAGGGATCGTCCACACGACCGGCGGCTACCTCACCCAGGCGGCGGCCACCACGCGGCACGTCTTCGACCTCAAGGATGGCGACGTCTTCTGGTGTACCGCCGACATCGGTTGGGTCACCGGGCATTCCTACGTGGTCTATGGGCCACTCGCCAACGGTGCCACGGTGCTGATGTATGAGGGCGCCCCGGACTGGCCCGAGCGGGACCGCTTCTGGTCGATCTGCGCGCGCCACGGCGTGACGGTCTTCTACACGGCACCGACGGCGATTCGTGCCTTCATGAAGTGGGGGACGCACCACCCCGCCAAGCATGACCTCTCACGCCTCCGCCTCCTCGGCACCGTGGGCGAGCCGATCAACCCCGAGGCGTGGATCTGGTATCATGAGCAGATCGGACGGAGTCGCTGCCCGATCGTCGACACCTGGTGGCAGACGGAAACCGGCGGGATCATGATCACGCCGCTCCCGGGCGTGGTCACGACCAAGCCAGGATCCGCCACGGTCCCCTTTCCCGGAATCGAGGTGGAGCTGGTCGATAGCCACGGCGCGCCGGTGACTGTGGGCGGCGGCTTCCTCACCATCAAATCGCCCTGGCCCGGGATGCTCCGGACCATCTACGGCGACGACGCCCGCTATCAGGAGACGTACTGGACCCGCTTCCCCGGCCGCTACTTTGCGGGCGACGGTGCCAAGCTCGACACCGACGGCTATTGGTGGATCCTCGGCCGCGTCGATGATGTGCTCAACGTCGCGGGGCACCGGATCGGCACCATGGAGGTCGAGAGTGCGCTCGTGGATCACCCTGCCGTGGCAGAGGCGGCCGTCGTGGGGAAGGCGCACGAGCTGAAGGGACAGGCGATCGCCGCGTTCGTGACCCTCAAGGAAGGGCACCACGCGTCCTCGGAGATGCGCGACGAACTCCGTGCGCACGTGGCGCACAAGATCGGCGCGATCGCCAAGCCCGACGACATCCTCTTCTCGGCCGACCTCCCGAAGACCCGCTCGGGCAAGATCATGCGCAGACTGCTGCGCGACATCGCCGAGGGGCGCGCGCTGGGCGATACGACGACGCTGGCGGATCGGGGCGTGGTGGCGCGGCTCATGGAGCAATACGTGGGATGGGTGTTGGGGCGACGCTGGGGGCGCCCCGGCACGCGTCGCCCCGGCACGCGTCGCCCCGGCATGCGTCGCCCCGGCATGCGTCGCCCCGGCATGCGACGCCCCCGCGCTCAGACCTGCAACTGCGCCCCCAGCTCCACGACCCGGTTCGGCGGCAAGCCGAAGTAGGCCGCCGCACTCTGCGCGTTGCGCGTCATCACGGCGAAGAGCGTGGCCCGCCAGGCCGGCATGGCGGCTCGCGCCTTCGCGCCCCCCTTGGTACGCGGGGTGACGATCAGCGTCTCGCGGCCGAGGTAGAAGGTCACCTCGTTGAGCCGGAGCGCAGGCACCATCCCATCCGTTGGCGTGGGCAACAGCTCGGCCGTGGCCGCGAGAAACGCCCCCACAATCGGCGACTC
>JBBRGR010000156.1:0-5472 GCA_038223815.1 Gemmatimonadales bacterium | reverse complement strand
ATCCGCATCCCCTTCAAGAGCATCCGCTTTCAGCAGGCCGCGACGCAGTCGTGGGGCATCAACGTCCTGCGGGTGGTGCAGCGGCGCGGCCAGGAGCAGAGCTGGGCGCCGGCCAAGCGGGCGTCATCATCGTTCCTGGCGCAGTCGGGTCGCCTCGAAGGATTGACTGATCTGCAGGCTGGCCTGGTGCTCGACCTGGTCCCGACGCTGACGTCGCGGGTGGATGGCGGGGCCGGGAGCGATCGTTGGCGCTACGACGGCGGTCGGCCTGAGGTGGGAGGCAACGTGCGATTCGGGGTGAGCTCGAACCTCACGCTCAACGGGACCGCGAATCCTGACTTCTCGCAGGTCGAGAGTGACGTGGGCCAGTTTGCCTTCGACCCGCGGCAGGCGCTCTTCTTTGCCGAACGGCGACCGTTCTTTCTCGACGGCAACGAGCAGTTCGATGTCCCCTCTGGGCTGATCTACACCCGGCGGATCGTGCAGCCCGTGGTTGCCACCAAGCTCACCGGCAAGGTGTCGGGGACCCAGGTCGGCCTGCTGGCCGCGGTGGACGACGACGTCGCAAGTCGCCACGGCGAGAATCCGCTCTTCGGCATGGTGCGCCTGACGCGCGACCTCGGCCCCGGCTCTCGGCTCGGTGCGCTGTGGACGGAGCAGCAGGATGGTCCTGATGCCAACCGCGTTGTCGATGTCGATGGCCGCGTGGTCCTCGGCGGGATCCACTCCTTCACCTTCCAGGGGGCGCTGGCGCACGACGAGCGCGACGGCGTCACGCGCAACGCGCCGCTCTGGAGCCTTGGCTACCGGCGCGACGGCCGGGCCTTCCGCGCCCGCTACTCGGTGTCGGGCATCGATCCCGACTTCCGTACGCGTTCCGGCTTCATCTCGCGCGCCGGCGTGGCGCGCAGCACCATTGCCCATAGCTATACGTGGCTGCGGACCGGCCGTACGCTGGAGGCACTGACGGGCGAGGTGGTCCTCGACGGAACGTGGCAGTACGATGACTTCGTCCACGGGCGCCAGATCCAGGACCGCAAGCTGCACTTCAACGTCAATGCACGTCTGACCGGCGGTTGGAACATTGGCGCGTCGCTGCTCGACGAGAACTTCGGCTACGACCCCTCCATCTACACCAACTATCGGTTGCAGGCCGGCGATGGCTCGCTGCAGCCCTTTGTCGGGACTCCGCGGATCGCAAACCGGGACTACCTCCTCTCGATGAATTCACCGGCGCTCCCGAAGCTTCAGTTCAATGCGTTCCTGCTCTGGGGGGAAGACGAGAATTTTCTGGAGTGGGCACCGGGCGACATCTTCTGGCTCACGCTAGGCGCGACCTTTCGGCCGACCTCGCAGTTGCGGCTCAACCTGAACTACCGGCACCAGCAGGTGAACCGGCCCGGCGACGGCTCGCGCGTGCTGGTGCAGCAGATTCCGCGGGTGCTGGTCGAGTACCAGTTCTCACGCGCGCTGCAGCTGCGCCTCGTGTCGCAGTATGCGATCGAAGCGGCCGACTCACTGCGCGATGATACGCGCACCGGGCTGCCGATCGTCTTCGCGGGAGCCAACGGCAGCATCACGCGCGCCGTCGCACGCCGGAGCGGTGACGTCCGCAACGACCTGCTGCTGACCTATCTCCCCAACCCCGGCACGGTCCTCTATCTGGGTTATGGCGCGTCGCATCGTGAGCGCGACCTGCGGGACCGCTCCCTGCTGCGGACGACGGATGGGTTGTTCATGAAGCTGTCGTATTTGTGGCGGGTGCAGGGGTAGCGGGTGAACGGTGAACGGCGGTGAGGGGTAAGGGGGCTGTTCCCCCTCACTCCTCACCCCTCACCACTATTCCCTTTCCTGCTGTTCGCCGTCAGGCGAGCCGGCTGCTCCCGTTCGCCGCATCCACGAAGGCCTCGAAGAGGCGACCGACGCCGGCCTCGCCCCCCTCGAACATCTCCGGATGCCATTGCACGCCGACGGCGAAGCCGTCCTCGGCCTCGGCGGCTTCGATCAGGCCGTCCGGGGCGGTGGCGGTGGCCACGAGGCGGTAGCCGAGTTCGCGGATGCCCTGATGGTGCATCGAGTTGACGGGGACCGCGCCGTGGCCGAGCGCGTCGCCCAGACGGGAATCGCCGCGCACCTCGACGACATGGGCGCGGTGGTCACGGGCCCAGCCCGCGGTCGGGAAGAAATCGTGCTTCAGCGAATCGGGCCGCTCTTCGGTGAGGTCCTGCCAGAGCGATCCGCCGAGCGCGACATTGAGGACCTGAAGGCCGCGGCAGAGGCCGAGCACCGGCTTGGCGTCCTTCACCGCCCAGCGCGCCAAGATGAGCTCGGAGGTGTCGCGTGCCGGATCGAGGCGGCCGAGCTTTTCGTGGCGCGGTGCGCGGTAATAGGCGGGGTCGATGTCCACGCCGCCGGGGATCAGCACGCCGTCGATCCGTTCGTAGATCGCCCGAAGGGTGGCGGGATCTTCGGCGAGGAGGGGAATGAGCACGGGCACCCCGCCCGCCGCCATCACGGCGTGGACATAGCGCTGATTCATGACCCAGGAGACGGGGAGCTCCGAGGGAATCCCCTCGATCGCGTGCAACGTCTGGGTGGTCACCCCGATCAGGGGTCGTGTCTTCCCCATCTACCGAACTCCTTCCGCGGTTTCCGCCACCAGTCGATCCACCACCGCGCGAAGATCGCCGGTTTGGCGGAAAGTTGCCAGCTGGCGATCCGCCGAAGTCCCCTCGTTGAGGATCGTGTAGGCATACTCGACCTCCTTCCGCGAGCCCAACTCGTCGAGGACGTCGTCGAGGAACCATTCGATCAACTCGCGAATCAGGTCGCGGGCCGGGAACTCCTCGCCCTTGCCGAGGTCGATGAGCTTGCCCTCGAGGCCGTAGCGGATCGCCCGCCACTTGTTCTCCTCGATGAAATGCACCGAGTACTGCCGGAAGGTCAGGTTGTCGCGGCGCAGCTTCCAGAGCTTGAAGCAGATCGCCTGGAAGATCGCGCCGATGCACACCGCCTCGTCCACGCGGGTGCAGATGTCGCAGATCCGGAACTCGAGCGTCGGGTAGCTCCAGCTCGGCCGCACGTCCCACCAGATCTTCGAGGCGTTGGGTATCGATTTGGTATTTACCGACAGGTTTACCAGCGACTCGAAGTCGCTCCACGACTCCATCGTGCGCGGAATGCCGGTGCGCGGGAAGTTGCGGAAGATGACGCTGCGGTAGCTCTTGAGGCCGGTGTTCCGCCCGAACCAGAACGGCGACGAGGTCGAGAGCGCGAGGACGTGCGGCAGGAAATAGCGGCAGACGTTCATCGCATCGATCAGAAACTCGCGATCCTCGATGCCGATGTGCACGTGGGTGCCGAAGATCAGCAATCGCTGGGCGAGGTCCTGCAGGTCTTCCTTCACGCCGACATAGCGATCGAGCGGGGTGATTTCCTGATCCATCCACTTCGAGAAGGGATGGGTACCGGCGGCGGCGATCACCAGGCCATTCTGCGCGGCCAGGTCCATCACCATGCCGCGCAGCCGCACGATCTCGGCGCGCGCCTCGGCTGGCGTGTGGCAGATCTGCGTGCCGACCTCGACCATGGACTGATGCAGCTCCGGCTTGATCTCGCGGAGGATGGCGGTGTCGGCCTTGAGCATCTCGGTGATGTAGCTCTTGAGCTCGCGGGTCACCGGATCGATGATCTGGTACTCTTCCTCGATGCCGATCGTGAACGATGGCTGCTTCATCGGGGCTCCACGACGAAGGTGGGGATGGTGGAACCGCCACCGGCGGTGACGTTGACGAGCGTCGAGGTCGAGATGCGGGACAGGCAGCCGTCCATCCATGCTCCATGCCAGCAGAAGGGGGCCGTGTCCACGATGCGATCCTCGAGGGCGAGGGCGCCCTCGTGGATCCCGGGGAAGGGTTCTGACGGGAGTGCGATCCGGCGCTGCACGATGGAGGGCTCGGCCACGGCCTGCGCGACGGCGCGCTCCCAGGAGGTCGCATCGACTTCCCACCCGAGCACGATGCCGTGCCCGCCGTAGTCGTCATTCGGCTTGAGGACGAGCTGCTGCTGCTGTTCGGCCATCCAGGGGAGGAGGTCGATCGCGGCGCCGTCGATGGTCGTGTGGCGTTCCTCCACCACGCGCGTCCAGGGGACGTGCGTGGCGATCGCGGACTGTTCGGCGTGGCTGAAGCGCGCGGCGTTGCGTTCATCGGAGAGCACGGCGAGGGAGGCCTTCTTGTGGAGCGGCTTGCAGGCGAACGGGTTCACCATGCAGACCGCACCCTCGACGACGGCGCGCACCATGGGATGCTGGAGTCCGCCGCGCTCCACGAGTTCATGCAGGAGGACCCGCTTGTAGATCAGGTCGATGACGGTGCCGTCCTCGTCCCGGAGCACGCCGCCCTCGTAGCGGAGTGCCTCGGGCGTGGTGATCCGGCAGGGGATCCCCATGCCGAGGAAATAGTCCCGGCAGATGCGGAACTCGGACTGGGTCGGCACATTGGCCCAGTCCACGATCGCCATGCTCGGCATGGTGCGGACGCCGCGGAAGCGGTGCCAGCTTTCGAGCAGGACATTGTGCAGGTGGCCAAGCGTCGGCAGCGGGCGGACCACCCAGCGCTCGGTGAAATCGCGCATCGCGGGGAGCGCCTGGAAGAGTTCCGCGAGCGCGTCCGTGTAGCCGGTGCCGGCCGGCGTTTCGCCGTTGTACTCGGTGATCCGCGCGATGCCATCCGCCGGGTCGATGAAGGCGTCGAGTCGCGAGAGGGGCGACGCGACATGCAGCCGTGGTGCCTCGGCGAGGAGCTGTTCCTCCCACCCGGTCAGGCGGAACTGGGCGCGGAAGGCGGCGTCGTCCTGGGCGAGGGCGCCGGCGGTCCGGAAGGCGCCGAGGAGGGCGGCCGAGGCGGTCCGGAGCGCGTCATACTCGGCCGGGCTGAGAAAGCGCGGCCGGATGACGGTGCAGAGCGGGCGGTCGCCGAAGGTCAGCCCGATCTCGCGCTGGCGCGCGGTCAGCCATTCCGACGACTCCCGGGCGAGGCTGTCGGTCAGACCGTCATGATACGCGGCAACCGCGCGGCGACTCATCCCGCGCGCTCGGGACCACCGAACAGGTGCTTGGCCTTGGGCTTCGGCGCGACCCGCTCCTCGAGCGCCATCGCGATCGTCACGTCGGCCATCGTCTGCACCGCCCATTCGAAGTGCGTCGGCGTCAACGAATTGATGTCGAAGTCGGGCGCGGGATTCATGAAGTCGATCGCGTAGGGGATGCCATCCCGAATCGCGAACTCCAGCGAATTCATGTCGTAGTTGAGGGCGCGACAGAGTCTGCGCGCCTGCTTGATGATCGTCTCCTTCATCGCCGGCTCGAGGAACTCGCCGACGTGGTACTTCCGCTCCTTCGGGTCGTACTTGATCGGGAGGACGTGCTCGCGCCCGATGCAGATGCAGCGGACAAACTCGTCCCAGACGATG
>JBBRGR010000155.1:0-5476 GCA_038223815.1 Gemmatimonadales bacterium | reverse complement strand
TGATCTGGAGCAGTGCCATGGTCAGTACCGTCAGGTCAAAATTGTTGGGTGACTGCGAACAGCGATCGGCAACGGGGGCGTGGCATGCCTCGCCCCAACGGGCGTTCTCTTCGCCTCCTATCCTACGCTTCCCTCAAGACTCACCCCCAACAGCTTCTGCGCCTCGATCGCGAACTCCATCGGGAGCTCGCGGAAGACCTCCTTGCAGAACCCGTTGACGATCACGCTGATGGCATGCTCGGTGTTGAGGCCACGTGCCTTGCAGTAGAAGATCTGGTCTTCGCCGATCTTGCTGGTGCTCGCTTCGTGCTCCACATCGGAGCTGCTGTTCTGCACGTCGATGTAGGGGAACGTGTGCGCGCCGCAGGCGTTGCCGATCAGCATCGAGTCGCACTGGGTGTAATTGCGTGCCCCGTGCGCCTTCGGAAGGATCTTCACTTGGCCGCGGTAGGAGTTCTGCCCGCGCCCGGCGCTGATCCCCTTGGAGACGATCGTGCTCTTCGTGTTGCGGCCGATGTGGATCATCTTGGTACCGGTGTCGGCCTGCTGCATGCCGTTGACCACCGCCACCGAGTAGAACTCGCCGATCGAGTCGTCGCCCTGGAGGATCACGCTGGGGTACTTCCAGGTGATCGCGGAGCCGGTCTCGACCTGCGTCCACGAGATCTTGGCCCGCGCGCCGGCCTTGCCGCGCTTGGTGACGAAGTTGTAGATGCCGCCGACGCCGTTCTCATCGCCCGCGTACCAGTTCTGCACTGTGCTGTACTTGATGGTCGCGTCATCGAGCGCGATCAGCTCCACCACGGCGGCATGGAGCTGGTTCTCATCGCGCTTCGGCGCCGTGCATCCCTCGAGGTAGGAGACGTACGCCCCTTCCTCGGCGATGATCAGCGTCCGTTCGAACTGCCCGGTGTTGGCGGCGTTGATGCGGAAGTAGGTCGAGAGCTCCATCGGACAGCGCACGCCCTTCGGGATGAAGACGAACGAGCCATCGGAGAACACGGCCGAATTGAGCGCGGCAAAGTAGTTGTCGGACGCCGGCACCACGGAGCCGAGGTACTTCTGGACCAGCTCGGGATGCTCCTGCACGGCCTCGCCGAAGGAGCAGAAGATCACCCCTTCCTTGGCGAGCGCCGCCTTGAACGTCGTGCCGACCGAGACGGAGTCGAAGATCGCATCGACGGCCACGCCGGCGAGCAGCTTCTGCTCATTGAGCGGAATGCCGAGCTTCGCGTAGGTCTCGAGGAGCTTGGGGTCCACCTCGTCGAGCGAGCCGAGCGGCGTGACCGTCTTTGGCGCGGAGAAGTAGGCGATCGCCTGATAGTCGATCGGCTTGTAGTGCACGTTCGGCCAAGTCGGCTCGGTCATCTCCAGCCAGCGACGGAATGCCTTCAACCGCCAGTCGAGGAGCCACTGCGGCTCGTTCTTCTTGGCGGAAATGAAGCGGACCGTCTCTTCGGAGAGGCCCGGCGGCATCGTGTCCTGCTCGATGTCGGTGACCCAGCCGTGCTTGTATTCGCGATTGACCAGCGCTTCCATCTCGGTGCTCACGAGGCCTCCTCGCCTGCGTCGTCGCCGGTGAGGGCGATCCGGTAACTGCACGTACCACAGCCGCCCGCGATCCGCGAGCGGCGCTCGATGCTGGCACCGAAGACCTGCGCGAGGAATCGCTCCTCTGCATCGCAGACCTCGGGAAAACGCTCGGCAACCAGCCGATGCGGACAGTGATGCTCGGTGAGGAGACCCCCCGTCGCCGCATGGACCCAGGTCGCCATGTACCCCTCCGCGTCGAGCACCCGCGCGACCACCTCGCCGCGCTGCCTCGGGGTCACCCCGCGCGTCTCGACCTCCAACCGTTCGGCGAGCGACCGGTATTGCTGCTCGAGCAACGCCACCGCGGCGTCCCGGCCCGAGGTCGCGACCAGATGGTCGAGGAGGTCGGTCAAGGTTCGCTCGTAGCGGCCGGGAAAGAGGCTATGTCCTTTGTCGGTAAGACGATAGGTGTGCGCCGGGGCACCGACACCGCGCGAGGTCCTGTCGAACCCCACGACCCCCGCAACCTCCAACTCCTTGAGATGATGCCGCACTGCATTGAGGGAGTACCCCAAGGCGATGGCAAGATCCCCAGCGGTCGCCCCACCCTCCCGCTTCAGGTGCAGCAGCACCAAACCACGGGGACCGCGGTGCCCAATCGGGGCCGCAGTATCCGTGAGCGAGAGCGCAGGAGATGCCATAGGGGGGCAATCCTATGGCCAAAAGGGGGAATTGTCAATTCGTGCGAAGAAATTGGTGTGAACAGCAGCTGATCGATGATCGTCCATCGATGATCGCTCATCGCTCATCGATCATCCGGCCTCTTCAGAACCACCGCCCCACCCTCAAGAACAGCGCCTCCCGCCCCGCGTCGTTCCAGCCGTACTCCACCTGGACCGGTCCGAGGGGGGTGTCGGAGCCGACCCCGACGCGGGCACCGGTGAGCCACCCTCCGGCGGCGACGAGGCCACCGCGCTGCCGCACCAGCGTCTCGTGGTGCCCCATGACCCTGTGGTCGGCGCTCCGGGCACCGATCAGGGTGGTGGGGACGTCACCCACGGCGGTGCGACCGATCGCCCCGAGGACCCGAAGCCGCAACGGACCGACGACGGCCCGCGAGAGGGCGAGCGAGGCGTACGCTTCCCGATCCCCGCGACGCTCTCCCAGATGGAGCCCGGGGAAGCCGTCGTCGCCGCCGAGCGGAAAGGTGAGGACCACAGGGAGGCGCTCCCCGATGCCAAGTCGGAGGTGCGGTTCGAGTCGCATGCTTCCGAGATAGCTGCGGGTCCGCACGTCGCCGCTGACGAAGCGGTAGCGCGTGGTCCACGCTGCCTGCACACGTGCGCCGCGATCGCGATCCTCCCCGAGTCGCTCAATGGCCAGGCGTACGCCGATCGCCTCGCCGCTGGTGCGCACTCGGGACTGCAGCCCGATGTCGCGCCAACTCCGCGCCTCCGCCATCACGGCGAGACGCAGGTTGCGTCCGAGCGTGCGCTCCACTCCCGCCGTCGCCACGACCTGCCGCAGATCATCGGCCTCCAGTTCGACGCCGGCGCGATCGAAGCGGCGCACATCTTCGGTCCGCAGCCCGAGCGTCAGCACCGGCGAGAAGGTGGCGCGCCCCAGCAGGGTCTGCCGTCGTCCGGTGAGTTCGAGATCGCGTCGGAAGCGGCCGAGCGCGAGGACGCCGGATGCTTCGGCGTGGAGCAGCGGAATGTTGCGATCGAGGAACCCCCCCCAGACCCTGCCGCCGAGTTCGGTGTCATAGGCGATCCCGATGCCGACCACGCGACGCGGCAAGCGACGCAGTGTCGGGTGGAAGGTGACGCTGTCGCCATTCCCTTGGGGCCCAAGCCAGAGCTCGCGAAAGACCTCACGCTGCCCGAGGACAAAGAGTTGCTGCCGGAGGAGTGCCTCGTCCACGCGCTGCGCCGCGTCCAGGGCGAGCGCGCGCCGCACCAGACGAATTCCCGAAGCATCCTCGGAACTCCCGGTCACGCCAAGCAGCTGCGTCGGGAGCGGGACCGCTCGAAGCGGGGGCATCGCCACCCCGGCGCAACGCCAGGCGGCCACCATCGCGTCGCCGGCGATACGCCCAAGCCGAATCAGTGAATCGACGGCAGCCGGGGAGAAGTCGAGCGACCGAAAGCCATCCACGCTTGGCCGGACCAGCAGATCCTGGGCGCCAAGGGTGTCCGCCGGTTGGCGAAAGAGCCAGTTGAGGAGCCGATCGGCAATCACCAGCGGCGAATCCAGCGCGAGCGTATCCGCCGGACGCTCCGTCACATCGCTCACCAGCACACGTGTCGCACCCTCGGCGCGTGCCACGTTGACGGGGATATTCGCGGAGAGGCCACCGTCGGTGAGCATGAGCGACCCGATCTGCTCCGGGGGGAAAACAAGCGGGATGGCAATCGAGGCCCGGACGGCCTGCGCCAGATCCCCCCCCGAGAGCACCACGATGCCGCGATCACGCAGATCGGTCGCCACCACGCGCAGGCGGATCGGAAGGCGGTCGAAATCGCCGCGGGCGAGGAGGTTGCCGCGCAGCATGATCGCACTCACGACCGCGTTGACTTCCGGTTGCCGACCAGCGGAACTCTGCAACGAGAAGCCGTGACTCCCCTCCTCCCAGAGCACCAGTGGGAGCAATGCTCCCCACGCGGCGGGGCCGCGGAGCTCCTTCGTCCGGAAGAGGTCGTCCGAGGCGAGGCCGCGGGCCAGCGAATCGATCTCGTGCGCCGAATAGCCCGCCGCGTAGAGGGAGCCGATCATCGCGCCCATCGAGGTCCCCACGATCAGCGTCGGCCGGATCCCGGCGGCTTCCAGGGCGGCGATCACCCCGACGTGTGCCAGCCCCTTGGCGCCACCACCACTCAACACCAATGCCGTCACCCCACTCTGGCAGGCCGGCAGATCGGATTGCGCCGCCAGTCCGCGGAAAGGCATCGGCGTGCAGAGGAGGAGGACCAGGGTGATGCGGAGGAACGTTGCCATGCTGCGAAACGTAACGCGCACGGACCGTGGAGCATCCTCCGGGAGGGCAGGAAAAGTGGTACCCCCTTGCGCAGTGGGAGGGGCCGTTCCTACACTCTCCCCCTGACCGTGGTCTCCCCAGCCCGCGTAACCCACCCGGCCCTGTCCGGAGGAGTGCTCGTTCGATGCCGTACATCATCACCGACGCCTGTATTGGCGTGAAGGATCGCGCCTGCGTTGACGTCTGCCCCGTGGATTGCATCTACGAGGGGGAGGATCAACTCTACATCCACCCTGACGAATGCATCGACTGCGGTGCCTGCGAACCGGAGTGCCCGGTCAGCGCGATCTTTCCCGAGGAAGATGTGCCGGCAACCCTGCAGGCCTTCATTGCGAAGAACAAGGACATCTTCGATTCCGACACCCCGCCGGGACGGCCGAAGAAGTAGTCGCGATGGCATCATGACGAGACGCCCCCGGAGCCAGGCTCCGGGGGCGTCTTTGTTGGCAGGATAACTGCTGTCTGGCGGTGACGAAGAGGGAAGGATCGTCAGGGCCGCCACGATCTTATACGCCAGGAGGGCCGCAAAGGTTTCGGGTCACGCGACGGTGGCGACCCGATCGAGCAGGTGCTGCATCGCCGTCGTGGTCTCCCTGGGGCGCTCAAGGGTCGGCAGATGCCCGGCACCGGCCACTTCGACGAGCGTCGCCCCGGGGATCGCCGCTGCCATCGCGCGCGCCACGTCGGGTGGCGTCAGCTGATCCTCGCTGCCGACGACCACCAGGGTCGGCGTGTTCGCCAGCGTCGGCAGGAGATCCCGGGAATCCGCGCGGTCACGCAGAGCCTGGAGTGTGGCGACCATGGTCGCGGGTGGGGTGGTGGCCATCTGCGAGATCACCCGATCGCGGACGAGCGGCACCACGTCCGCGGCAAACAACTTGGCCCCGAGCGCCAGCGCGATCGGCC
>JBBRGR010000154.1:0-5523 GCA_038223815.1 Gemmatimonadales bacterium | reverse complement strand
CGTGAGATCATAGCCATACTCGGCCATGTTGTCGTACAGGTTCTGCATCGCTTCCTGATTCGCTTCCATGCGCTCGATCTGCGAATCCGCGACGAAGACCACGCCATCCACACCCTTGAGAATCAGCTTGCGCGAGGCGTTGTAGTAGACCTGTCCCGGGACGGTGTAGAGGTGGAAGCGGGTCTTGAAGCCGCGGATCGTGCCGAGATCCACCGGCAGGAAGTCGAAGAAGAGCGTGCGCTCGGTCTCGGTGGCGAGGGAGATCAGCTTGCCCTTCGACGAGGGCGCGACCTTCTCGTAGACGTACTCGAGATTGGTCGTCTTGCCCCCGAGTCCCGGGCCGTAGTAGACGATCTTGCAGTTGATTTCGCGCGATGCATAGTTGATCAGGGACATCCGGTCACTCGCCGAAAAGTTTGTCGAGCTCATCCTCGGCGTCGCCGATGAATCCGGCGTCCACGCCACTGCTCCCGCCTGCATCACGCGCGAAGAGCGCCGTGAAGAGCGCGGTGAGTTCGAGCACCGTGCCGCGCATCCGCAACTTGACAAGCCCCAGGGTCGTGCGATTGTCGAAGAGCACGACCAGGATCACGCGCCGTGCGATGTCGGCAAGATAGAGCGACTCTTTCTCGCCCTGATGGAAGAGGGTGCCGAACTCCGGCTCCCCCAGCAGACGGGCGAGCTGGTCATTGGCCGAGAAGTCTGCTGCCGTCAGCGAGGCGAAGGCGGTTGGGTCGAAGGTCGGCGGTTCGCCCACCGTGACCAGCATCTGCCCTGCCCGATCGACCAGCAGCGCCGTGCGCGCCGAGGCGTCGCGGAGGAAGTCCACGAGCACCCCGCGAATCCGCGCGGAGTCCTCTTCGCGGAACGACCACGAGGCCGCGCGCGGCGCGGTCACGCGAGCGCCGCCGACAGTGCCGTGACGAGGCGACCGGCCCGTGCGCGCAGCGCCGGCGACCGCTCCCACGCCAGGTAGTCCTGCAGCAAAGGCAGGGATTCGGGGTCGGCCTCGCGTTCCAGCCAGCCGAGGGCGGCGAATCGCTTCCACGCGGCGGCGGCGAAGAGCGCCTCCGCATGGATGCGGTCATGCCGATGGGCCAGCAGCCAGCCCCCGGCGAGCCCGAGCAGGGCGGCGCCGGCAAAGAGGGTGGTGCCCGACGGACCTCGACTCATCGCAACTCCTCCCTGGCAGTCAGGGCGTGGGTCAACGTGACCCCGTCAACGTACTCCAGCTCTCCCCCGACGGGGAGGCCGCGGGCCAATCGGGAGACCTTCACCTCGGGCCGCCGTGCCAGCAGCTGCTGGAGGTAGGTCGCGGTGGCCTCCCCCTCGAGCGACGAATTGGTCGCGAGGATCACCTCGCGCACTTCGCCGCCATCGAGCCGACGCTCAAGGTGCCCGATCCGGAGGGCGTCCGGGCCGATCCCGTCGAGTGGCGAGAGGCGTCCGCCGAGGACCAGATAGCGCCCGCGGAATGCCGCCGCCCGCTCGAGGATCGCCAGCGCCGACGCTTCCTCGACAATGCAGAGCAGGGTCGGATCACGCCTGGGATCACGGCAGATGGAGCAGACCCCGTCTTCGGTCGGCTGACCGCACTCGTCGCACGGATGCACCCGCTCCGCCACGACATGCAAGGCGGTTGCCAGCGCCGTCATCCGCTCGCGCGGCTGCTGGAGCAGATGGTACGCGAGCCGTTGGGCCGTCTTCCGGCCCACGCCTGGCAGACGCGCCAACTCGCCGATGAGCGTCTCGAGCGCGCTCATCGGATCACGCGGGGGACGGGTCCGGGTCGGCCTCGGCCAGCTCGTCGGCGCGACGCTGGGCCTCGGCGATGGCGGACATGATCAGATCCGCGAGGAGGTCGGCGTCCCGCCCGGCAAAGAGCTCAGGGGCGATCACCAGGCGACGGATGGCGCGATGGCCATCCACCTGCACCTGCACCAAGCCGCCACCCGCACGCGCCTCGACGGCGCGCTTGGCCAGATCGGCATCGCGTGCGCTGCGAGCGCGGTCTGCTCGGCCACGCGACGGGGAGTGTTTCGAGGAATCTGCCAACGTCCATCCATCGTCCGAGGTGACTCCGGGACGAAGGGTCATCCCTCGTCCACAAGCTCCAAATCTAACGCGTCGGCGGCGGCATCGAGGGTCGGATCCTTTCGCCGCAATTCCCCGAGGCGGTCGGCCCGGATCGTCTCCTCGGTCATCCGCCCCCCCTTTCGGGCGGCCAGGGCCGGGGTGGCGTTGCCGGACTCGAGGACGACCCGGATCGGGCTCCCCATTCGAGTCGAGAGGATCGTCTCGATCGTGCTCACGAAGCGCTCGGCTCCCTCACGAAAGACGCCTTCCTCCGGGCCGAACGCGAGGATCGCCGAGCCAGGGGTCTCCATTCGCGCCGTGGCGTGGTCGAGCGACTGGCCAAGCAGCATGCTCTGCCGGTTGGCCGTGGCGACCACCTCGGACCAGATCGCCCGGAGCCCGTCAGTCGTCAGGGGCACCGAGGGGGCCGGACTGTCCCCTGGGGCCGGAGGCGACGATGCCACGCGTGGTGCCGCCGCCGCGCTGGCCGCCCGAGTCGCAGGACGCGTCTGAGGTATCGGCGGAATGGCCGGCGCGGGAGAGCCCCCCTGCCAGACCGGCGGTGCCTGCCCCGCCAGCACCGCCCTGAGGTCGACCACCCGATCGAGCATCGCCCAGCGGAGCAGGAGGGTCTCAAGCACCAGCCGAGGGTGCGCGCTCCGCCGGATCGAGGTCTCGGCGTCGGCCAGGAGCTTGAGCATCCGGACGGCGTCTTCCGGACCGATTCGCGGCGCCACGTTGGCGATCAGCGCGCGCGTCGACTCGGGGAGGTCGGATGGGGTGACCCCATAGTGATGCATCACCAACGCCCGCAGCACCTCGGAGAGCCCACCGGCAAATTCGGCCAGGTCGGCGCCGCTTTCCATCAACGCATCCAGCACGCCAAAGACCGCGCCAGGGTTCCGGTCTGCGACCAGCAACAACACCGCACCGTAGGCGTCATCGGGCACGAGGCCCAGGACATCGCGCACGCGGGCGGCGGTGAGCGGCCCTTCGCCAAACGAGAGGCACTGGTCGAGCACCGAGAGGGCATCGCGCATGCCGCCATCGGCGTGGCGGCCGATGAGCAGGAGAGCGTCGTCTTCAGCGTCGAGGCCCTCGGTCCGCAGCACCTCGCGGAGCCGGGATTGAATGGCACTCGGGCCGATCCGGCGGAAGTCGAAGCGCTGCAGGCGCGACATCACCGGTGCGGCGGTGTTGAAGATCTTCTGCGGTTCGGTGGTCGCGAAGACGAAGACGACGCCCGGAGGCGGCTCTTCCAGGATCTTCAGCAGCGCATTCCATGCCTCGCGCGTCAGCATGTGCGCTTCGTCCACGATGTACACCTTGTGGTGCCCATCCTGGGAGGCGGCATACATCGCGCGCTCCCGCAGGTCCCGGGCATCATCGACGCCGCGATTCGAGGCGGCGTCGATCTCGATCACATCGAGGTTGGCCTGACCGTTCCAGATCCGCTCGCAGGACACACACTCGCCGCACGGCTCGCCAGTCGGGTGCTCCAGATCGCGGCGCTCGCAATTGAGTGCCATGGCGAGGATGCGTGCCGCGGTGGTCTTGCCGACGCCGCGAGGGCCCGTAAGGAGGTAGCCATGGCCGACCCGATTCTTGGCCACGGCACCACGCAGGGCGGCGGCGACGTGGTCCTGGACCAGCAGATCGGCGAAGCGACGGGGGCGATAGCGGCGGGCAAGCGCGATGGACATCAGACGATCCCGCAGGGAGGGAAAAGCTAGAGTACCCCAGGCGACCCACAGCGACACCAGACATCGCTTAGCGCTGCTGCCGTTAAGCCCTGACGCGGTTCGCGCGCTGACACCCTGTGGACCTGGGGCACCGCCAATATAGCCACGTCGGGGGCGGGGATGTAGGGGCGAGGCATGGCTCGCCCCTACGGCGTGTCATCCTGAGCGAAGCGGCCCGAAGGGTCGCGAGGTCGAAGGACCTCCTAGCCCGGCAAGAGGTCCTTCGACTCCGCCCGCTGCGCGGGCTTCGCTCAGGATGACAGCATGGCCGGCCGCACCCCTACGGCCGCCCCGCCCCGAACAGCACCGCGTTCGCGAAGAGCATCGCCGTCCCGCGCCAGAAGCCACGGAACAACGGGTTCTCCGCGAACGCCACCACATTGCCCCGGCCCGCGCGCTCCACACTCGCCCAGACCGAGCCCGGCAGGAACTTCTCGGTGTTCCCGGGCCAGGTGAAGCCGGCGAGAATCGGCAGCGTGTCCGTGAACGCCACGACGTTGTCCCCGCCCTTCGAGGGCTTGAGGAACGATCCCGGCACGGGCACCGCGATCTGGTCGCGGTCATAGCCCCAGGCAAGCCAGTGGCTGCGGTCCAGCGTCGCGCGCGCAATGGCGCCGGGCACCGACTCCGCCTCGTGATTGCCGGTGGCGCTCGGCGAGACGAACGGGAAGATCCCGCCACCGGTCAGCGTGGTGTCCGCAGCACCAAGCTTGGGCGCGTCCTTCTTCGGCTCCTCCACCGTCGCGCGGAGGCCCATCTCCTTGTGCTCGAGGAGTGACACCGACGATCCCATCGTGATCAGCGCCCCGCCCCCGCGCACCCAATCGCGCACACGGTTCATCCCGGCCGTGCCAAGCGCGGAGCTGTAGCTCCCCTCGGGGAAGACGATCACGTTGAACTCCTCGAGCGGCATCGAGGCGAGTCGACGCGTCTCGACCGGAATGAACGGCTGCCGCAGTTCCTTCTCGAGGTACCACCAGACATCGCCGAACGAGGTCTGCGAGACGCCCTCCCCGACGGCGACCAGCACCTTCGGGGTGCGCACCACGGCGACGGCACCACTGCCGACGCCGACACTCCCCGAGTCCGGGAAGCCGGACTGCACCGCGATGACCGGGACGCGGTACTCCGGACCGAGCTGCGCCATGCGCGCATGCAGCGTCTCGGCGTTGCGACCCACGCGGACGACGATCGTTCCCGCGGGATACTCGCGACCGTCGGCACGCATCGGCGCGGTGGCCACATTGACGACCATCCCCTCGCGCAGCAGCGCCAAGGCAAGCTGCTGTCCGGCGCGCGTGCCGGAGGCGATCAGGTACGCCGCCTGCGCGCGTGCCGGCGCATCGGGGAGCACCTGCGGCGCGCCGAGGTCGGCGAGCGCCACGCTGCTGATCGGTGTCGCGTCATTGGTCCACGCCGCGCGGAGCCCCTGCGCCAGCGGGAGCGCCCACGCCGTGACGTCGTAGAACTCGTACCCTTCGCGCGGAGCATTCTCCCCACGACGACGATTCCGCTCGAAGCGCTCGACCTGCCGGCGCATGAATGCGGAATCGAGCGCGGCCTGCGGCTCGAGCAAGGCGCGCGCGGCTCGCCCATTCGGCTGGGCCAGGTCCACGATCCAGCTTCCCGCCGGAAAGCTGCGCCGCACGGTCGGTCCGCCGAGATAGTCGCTGGCGCGGAGCGCAGTCCACGGTGCCGTCAACAT
>JBBRGR010000153.1:0-5527 GCA_038223815.1 Gemmatimonadales bacterium | reverse complement strand
GACATGGCCTCGCTCACGAAGGTCATCGCCCTCACGACCCTGGCAATGATGGCGGTGGAGGAGGGCGTGCTGGACCTCGACGCGCCCGTGGTGCGCTATCTCCCGGCATTCCGCCGAGGCACCGGGGCGAAAGCGGACGTGCGGGTCCGCGACCTGCTGCTCCACGACAGCGGACTCCCCGCGGGCCGACCACTCTGGCGCGAAACGTTTGTGCGTGACGGCGCGATCCTCCGGACCATCACGACCGATCTGGCTGCACCGCCGGGAGCGCGGATGGTCTATTCGGACCTTGGGGCGATCACGCTGACGGCCATCCTCGAGTCACTGTACGACTCGCGGATCGACCGGCTCTTCGCGCGCCGCGTCGCGACGCCGCTCGACCTCAGCCGCATGCGGTATCTCCCCCCCCGGTCCTGGCGCCCCGAGATCGCACCGACCGAGCGGGACCCATGGCGCGGCAGGATGTTGCGGGGTGAGGTGCACGACGAAAACACCGCTCAGCTGGGTGGCGTCTCGGGTCACGCGGGACTCTTCGCCAGCGCCGAGGATCTGTTGCGCTTCGGGGAGTGGGCCCTCGACGGGGCGTTGGGCCGCGCCACCACGCACCAGCCGGTCCCTCCACGCGCGTTCACGACCTGGACCCGGCGGCAAGATCAGCCTGCGGGCTCCTCTCGCGGGCTGGGCTGGGATACCCCCTCGGGCATTTCCTCAGCCGGGACCCTGATGAGTGCCGCGAGCTTCGGCCACACCGGGTTCACCGGCACCTCGCTCTGGGTCGACCCCGAGCGTGAGGTGGTCATGGTGCTGCTGACGAACCGGGTCCATCCCACCCGGAACACCCCTGCCTTCGGGCTGATCCGGGCGGTGGTGGCCGACGCCGTGATGCGGGCGGCCTTTCCCGGCGTCCCGTCGAGGACCCGTCCCACCCCCCTGAGCCTGGGAACTGCAATCGGGACCGCTGCGTTCCCTGATTGACGGCAAGCAGAATCCTGACGACCTTTCACGGAGTTCGGCTTCCCCCAGGAGAGACACCATGAGCGAAACCATGATCCAGGCCCTGCCAGAGGGCTTCGTGCTGAATCTGACCGACCTCGCCGCCGGCGAAGTCCGGAAGTTTCTTTCCGGCGATGATGTGCCGGCCGACACCGCCGGCCTCCGTATCTCGGTGTTGCCGGGCGGCTGCTCCGGCTTCAAGTATTCGCTCAACGTCGAGGACAAGCCGGCCGACGATGACATGACCGCCGAGCTGAATGGCGTACGCGTCTTCGTGGACGCCTTCTCGGCCCAGTACCTCGCGGGAGTGACAATCGACTACGTCACCTCGATGCAGGGGAGCGGCTTCACCTTCACGAACCCGAACGCAACGGGTGGCTGTGGGTGTGGGACGAGTTTCACGGTGTAGTCGGTGGTCGTTCGTCGGTGGTCGTTCGTCGTTGGTCGTTGGAGGGGGTTCCGTTGCGGGGCCCCCTCTGCTGTGTCTTCCGATACGCGCTCCCCTGCGACTGACGCCACACGACGACCAACCAGCGCCTCCCATTCAACAACCAACGACCAACGACTCCCATGACCCCACTCGACCTCGCCGTCCTCGCCGCCTACTTCGCGGCCACCCTTGGTCTCGGGTTGTGGCTGTCGCGCGGGCAGCGGTCGAGCGGAGACTATTTCCTGGGTGCGCGCGACCTGCCGGCGTGGGCGGTGATGTTGTCGATCGTTGCCACCGAGACTTCCGCCGTGACCGTCATCTCGACACCGGCACTCGGCGCGCGTGGCGACCTCACCTTCCTGCAGCTGCCGATCGGGTATCTGATCGGGCGCATCGGCGTGTCGCTCTGGTTGCTGCCGGGGTAGTTCCGCGGCGAGCAGGAAACCGCCTACGCACGCCTGGAGACGCGCTTCGGTGCGCCGACACGGCGGGCCCTCTCCGTGGTGTTCCTCATCACCCGGTTTCTTGGAGACGGCGTACGCATCTTCGCCGGCGCGATCCCGCTCGCGCTGCTCACCGGCTGGAGCATCCCGTCGGCGATCGTGGTGATGGGGGTGGTGACGTTGGGCTACACGTGGGTGGGCGGCATCAAGGCGGTCATCTGGGCCGACGTGGTGCAACTCTTCGTGTACCTCGCGGGCGGCGGCGCGGCACTCTGGATTGCGTCCGAGTTCGCGGGTGGATTCGGGCCGACGCTGGCCGCTGCCGGCGAGGCCGGGAAGTTGCGCGTCTTCAACCCCTCCCTCTCCCTGACCGCCCCGTACACGCTGCTCGGTGGATTGCTCGGCGGGGCGCTCCTCTCCGCGGCGTCGCACGGGACAGACCACCTGATCGTGCAGCGGCTGCTTACGACGCGTTCGCTGCGGGATGCGCGGATCGCGCTCGTGGGGTCGGGGGTGCTGGTGATCGGGCAGTTCCTGCTCTTCCTGCTGGTGGGGACCGCGATGTGGGCCGCCCAGCTGGCGCCGGACACGACGCCGTCGAACGAACTGTTCGGTCGCTTCATTCTGCAGCATTTGCCGAGCGGGCTCCGTGGGTTGGTGATCTCGGGCATCCTCGCGGCCGCGATGAGCACGATCTCCTCGTCCATCAACGCGCTCGCGTCCTCGCTCACGCACGATCTGTATGCCTCCATCACCGGCGAGCGCGACCCGGCCAAGCTGCTTCGGGTCGGCCGGGCGGTCTCGCTGGTGTGGGGGAGCGCGCTGATCGTGGGTGCACTGGGCTTCCACGCGCTGACGACGGGCAACGACACCCCTGCCGTTGTGCTCGCATTGTCGATCGCCTCGGTCACCTACGGTGCCCTGCTGGGCGCCTATCTCCTCGCCGGGATGAGCCGTCGTGTAGTTGGGGCCGATGTCATCCGTGCCGCGGTGACGACGGTCGCACTCATGCTCATCACCGTGTTCTCCGCGCGACTTGCGACCGCTGGCGTCACGGTGCTGCAACCGCTCGGCACGCTCGCCTGGCCGTGGTACGTGCCGATCGGCACGGCCATCATGGTCGGCACGGCACTCGTCGCGAGTCGCCTGCGTGGCCAGCAGGTTCCCGCGTGATTGTCCTTGGCGCCGACCTCGGGGGGACGTCCTGTCGCGTCGCGCTCTTCGACGACCTCGTCGAGCGCGCCCGCGCCGAGGGGGATGGTGGCACCATGCGATCGGGCCAGGGGATCGCACTGGCAGGGCGGGTCGCCGCCCTTGCGGCCCCGCTCCTTCACCGCGAGGGGATCAACCGCGCGGACCTCCTGGTGGTGGGCGCGGCGGGTGCGGGTCGTGAGGGGGAGCGCCAGGAACTCGAGGACGCGCTCCGCGGGCATACCCTCGCCTGGCGAACGCTGGTGACCACCGACGCCGAGTTGGCACGGGCCGCCGCCTTCGGAAACGGCCCCGGGGTCCTCCTGATTGCCGGGACGGGCAGCATCGCGATCGGTCGCCATGCCGATGGGACCGCGACTCGGTCCGGCGGGCTCGGGTGGCGCATGGGAGACCAGGGCTCGGGCTACTGGATCGCCCACCGCGCCCTCAAAGCGATCGGGGCGATGCACGATGGCTTCGGCCCCTCGACTCGGCTCACGGAGGCACTGTGTGCCGCTGCGGGCGTCCAGGGGATCGCGGGTCTGGTGCGCTGGTCCACGACCGCAACCCCTGCGGGGGTTGCGGCCCTCGCGCCGGCCGTCTTGGCCGCGGCCGACCGGGGCGACCCGGTGGCGGCACAGCTCCGCACCGAGGCCATCAGCTCCCTGCTCGGCCTCGCCCGGGCGGCTGGGGCTGGCCCGGCGTCCGTGGCCTGTTCCGGTGGGCTGATCGCGCCAGGGGGGCCGCTCCGGGCCACGTTCCTCGCGGCATGCGCCAGTGAGGGGATCGCCGTCCAGGGCGCCCTGATCGATCCCTGTCGCGGTGCCATCGAAATCGCCAAGGGTGCCTCCTGAGACATCGGCGGCACGTTCTGGTGCCGTTCTGCGTACTATGAATGATGCTCCATGACATTCCTCCCCTGATCGAGGTGTTCGTCGTGACTCTTCGTCGCTCCTGTGCCTTGGTACTGCTCACTGTTGGCCTCGCCGGCGTCCTTCCTGCCCAGGGTCCGATCCGTCGCACGCTGCCGCAGCCGGCGGGTCAGGAACTGCTCGGCCAGGTCTTCAACATCATCGCCAATACCGCGGTCGACTCCATTCCGGTGGATTCGCTCTACGAGCGCGCTGCCCGGGGCCTGATCGCCTCATTGAATGATCCCTACGCCGCGATTCTCTCCCCGGCGGAGCAGGCGCGCTTCCAGCGGCAGTCGATCGGCAACCGCTATGCAGGGATCGGCGCCCTGGTGCGAAGCACCGGAGGCTATGTCACCCTCTTCCGTGTATTCGAGGGTGCACCCGCATCCCGCGCCGGCCTGACCCATGGCGACCGCATTCTGAAAGTTGACGACCGTGATGTCTCCGGCATGCCCGTGGATTCGGTCACGGCGCTGCTCCTTGGCGTGCCGGCGACCCCCGTGCGGGTGACCTACCAGCGCTATCCCGACCTCACGCCGAAGGCCACCACGGTCACGCGCGGGGTCATCCGCACCCCGGCCGTGCCCTATACGCTCCTCCTCGAAGGCAACATCGGCTACGTCGCGATTCAGCGCTTCAACCAGACGGCCGCCGAGGATGTGGACGCCGCGATGCGGCACCTCGCGCGCGATGGCGCGACCAAGTACGTACTTGATGTGCGTGGCAACCCGGGCGGGGACCTGGACGCCGCCACCATGATGGCCGGACTTTTCTTGACGCCGGGTCAGGAAGTCGCCCGCGTCCTGCATCGCGGCCAGGAGCCGCAGATCTACCGTGCCACCGCGACGGTGCCGATCGGGCAGGCACCGATCGCCGTCCTCGTGGACGGCGGCTCGGCCTCCGCCTCCGAGATCGTGGCGGGGTCGCTGCAGGACCATGACCGTGCGCTGGTGATCGGTTCGCGGACCTTCGGCAAGGGCCTGGTCCAGACGCAGCGGACGCTGCCGTCGGGGTGGGCGGTCCGACTCACGACCGGCAAGTGGTACACGCCCAGTGGCCGGTCCATTCAGGCCGACCATGGCGGGATGGGCGATGAGCGCTTCGTGGAGCGGGACACGACCGGCGCGCAGCCGGTCTTCCGGTCCGATGCCGGTCGCACGGTGCTCGGCGGAGGTGGCGTGACGCCCGAGGTGCTCGTGCGCCCCGATACCGCCCCGGCCCCGGACCAGGCGCTGGCACGCGCGCTCGGCGCCCGTCTCGCCGACTTCCAGAATGCCGCATTTGAAGTCGCGCGCATGGCAAAGCCAGGCGTCAATAAAGGCTTCACTGTCCAGCCGGCGTGGCGGGACTCGCTCTTTGTGATGGTGGAACGGGAGAAGATGCCGGTGACCCGGTTGCAGTTCGATGCGGCCCACGAGGTGGTGGATCGCCTGCTCGAGAGTCAGATCGCCGGCCTCGCCCTCGGCGACGGCGAGGCATTCCACCTCGGCATTCCGCGCGACAAGGCGATGCAGGAAGCCCTGACCAGGCTGCGCAAGGTGACGACGCAGAAGGCG
>JBBRGR010000152.1:0-5527 GCA_038223815.1 Gemmatimonadales bacterium | reverse complement strand
GAGACAATGAAGAAACCCCGCAACGCTGCGGGGTGGGGGGAACGGGGAACCGGTGGGGTTGGGTCCCGGGGCGGAGATACGGACAAGGGCTAATGCCCTACACGTTAATATGACGCGAAAAGGGGGGTTTGTTTAGATGGGCGATACGAACGTGGTCCGCAAGGCGGATGCAACCCTCCCTGAGGGCGCCCTGGGGATCGCACTGCCGGCAGACGGCGTGCGAGTCGGATCGGTCAGGCCCGACCAAAAGAAGGCGACCAACTCCGAAACCCTGTGATAGCGAGAATGTGGTTCTCAGAGCGCTCTCGTTTGCTGTCGGCGGTGAGTCTAGTCCTCCCTGCTCCACAACCGCAAGAGATATCGGACTCACTCCGACGAGCTAGGCAAAGCGGTGCAGGCTGAAGCTTCTCGCAATACGCTGCTTCTGGAGACACGCTCCGAACGATCGCGGGGACGTAGTTATGAGAAGAAATCCTATAGGTAAGCAAAGATTCTGAAGTCCGCCATCATGCCGACTCCTTAACTATCTCGGCGTCCCCGTGTCGAGCCGCAGCATAAGTCAAGTTGAATATCGTTTCAGTTAACCAACGACGGAATCCGTCATTATCGCTGAATTGTTTGAAGAGCTCGGTGTGGTCGGAAACCAGATCGGTCATCGCGCGTCCTAACGCCTTGTCGTGCTCCAGGCGGGCATTTTGCTTGTCGGAGTTCTTCATCGCGTTCTGGTACGCCTGATCCGCGGCGACCGTCGCGGGCAATTCTTCGGTAAGGACTTTGCGGATCTTGTCCGTGTCGTTCCACTCGATGCCGCCCCACATCTCGTTGAACGACTTGACAATGTTGCTCAGCCGGTCAAGCTCCGGTTCGGCCTTGCGGCCACCCCCGCTTGTCGGAACGGGATCAATCTCCGCTTCGGCGTCGGCCAGGACGATCTTGAGCTCCGCTTTGACCTCGTTGCGATAGCTCTCCATGTCAATCGCCTCAAGAATGCCCTTGGAGAGGTCCTCCTCCTTCGGTGCGGGGAGCTTGGGGACCAGGAAGTTCAGGAAGATCGACAGCTTCTCCCACGCCGGGTTCGCGTACGGCAGGATCGAACTGAGAAATCCGTACGTGCGAAGGAAGGCCTTGGCCTTGCCCTTGAAATCGACCTGAGCATCCTCATCGAGCGTGTCGGTGTACGCCGCAACGCACGTGTCCAGGAGTGGATCGAGGCGATCACGCGCTTCCTTGGCGAGGAACCTGTCCACCAGTTTATCGATCGTCTGCTGGTCATACACCTGCGCGCCATCAAGCGCCGCCTTGAGGTCGTGCAGCTTGTTCGGGTCCGTCTCGGAGCTGAGCAGCGTCGTGCGGTAGTAGTCGTCGAACGCCGCCTTGATCGTGTCTGGATCGTTCGAGAAGTCGAGCACGAACGTGTCGCGTTTCTTGGGGTGCGCGCGGTTCAGCCGTGAGAGCGTCTGGACGGCCTTGATGCCCGAGAGTTGCTTGTCCACGTACATCGTGTGCAACAGCGGCTCGTCGTAGCCGGTCTGGAACTTGTCGGCGCAGATCAGGAAGCGGTACGGATCCTCTTGGATCATGGCGGCGATCTGCCCGCTCGGAAACCCGTTGAGCGACGCCTCGGTCACGTTCGTGCCGCCCCTCTCCGGATACTCGTGCTCCCCGGAGAACGCCACAATCGCTTTGAACTTGCTCTTACGCTCCGCGAGGTAGTCACGGAACGCGTGAAAGTACTGGATCGCCCGCTGGACGTTTCCCGTGATGACCATGGCGCGGGCCGCGCCGCCGATCTTCTGTTTGGCGATCACCTGGTCGTGGAAGTGATCGACCATGATCTCCGCCTTGGAGCGGATCGCGTATTGGTGCTTCTCGACGTACGCACGCAGTTTCTTGTTGGCCCGCTTCACGTCGAACTCGGGGTCGTCATTCACCCGGGTCATGAGCTTGTAGTAGCTCTCGACGGGTGTGTAGTACTTCAGCACGTCGAGAATGAAGCCCTCGTCGATGGCCTGCTTCATGCTGTATGCGTGGAACGGGCGGTGCTTGATGACCTGCTCCGCGCCATCGCCGACCGTGTACGGCTCGCCGAAGACCTCCAGCGTCTTGTTCTTGGGCGTGGCTGTGAACGCGAAGTAGCTCGCGTTCTTGAGCATCTTCTTCTGCTCGATGATGGCGTTGATCTTGTCCTCGACGCTCTCTTCTTCGTCGGCCTCGTCCTCGCTGGAAAGTGCCATATTCAGCTTGGCCGAGGTGCGGCTGCCCTGGCTGCTGTGAGCCTCGTCGATGATGATGGCAAACGAGCGCGTCCGGTGGTCGCTGCCGATCTCATCAAGCACGAACGGGAACGTCTGCACCGTGCTGATGATGATCTTCTTGCCGTCGGCCAGAAACTTGGTCAGCTGCTTGGTCTTGGATTCCCCGCCGCCGCCAGCGCCGCCCACCGCCCCGATTACCGCCGACACCTGCGCGAACTTCCGAATCGTCTCGCGGATCTGCTCGTCGAGGATGCGGCGGTCGGTGATGACGATGACCGAGTCGAAGACTGCCTTGCCCGCCCGCTCCAGCGACACGAGCTGGTGCGCCAGCCACGCGATGGAGTTGCTCTTGCCGCTCCCCGCAGAGTGCTGGATCAGGTACCGTTTGCCCACGCCCACCGCCGCCACATCGGCCAGCACCTTGCGCACCACATCAAGCTGGTGATACCGCGGGAAGATCTGCTGGCTCTTCTTGCGGCCCGTCTTGGGGTCCTTGGTCTCGACCACCTGGGCGTAATTCTCGATGATGTCCGTGAGGCCCGCCTTGGTGAGCGTCTGCTTCCAGAGATAGTCGGTCTTCAGGCCGCTGGGGTTGGGCGGGTTGCCCGCGCCGTCGTGGTAGCCCTTGTTGAACGGCAGGAACCACGACTCCTTGCCCTTGAGGTGGGTGCAGAAGCGCACCTCCTGATCGTCCACGGCGAAATGAACGAGGCAGCGGCCGAACTCAAAGAGTTTTTCGCGCGGGTCGCGGTCGTTCTTGTATTGCTGCACGGCATCATCGACGGTCTGCTTGGTCAGGCGGTTCTTCAGCTCGAACGTTGCCACCGGCAGGCCGTTGACGAAGATCGCCACGTCCAGAGATAGGGTAGTCTCCACCGGGCTATACCGCAGTTGCCGGATCACGCTGAAAATGTTCTGAGCGTACTTCTCGACGGCTCCGGGGTTGTTTGGGTGCGGCGTTCCGTAGAAGAGATCAAGCGTCACCGGCCCGTCGCTCACGCCCTTCCGCAGCACATCCACCACCCCGCGCCGCGTGACCTCTCCCGTGAGTCGTGCCAGGAACTTGTCCCGCTTCGGCCCATCCACAGACAGGTCCAGCTTCGCCACTTTCTCAGGCTGGGTCGCGCTGAGGAAGGTGAGCAGCTTCGGCCAGTCGAGCGCGTGCTCCCGATCAAAGTCACCGGGCGCTCCCGCCTCATAACCCGCTTCATTCACGAGCGACGTGACGATCAGCGATTCCAATCCGCGTTCAGAGGTGTCGGTCGCCATGTGCATCAGCCCCCGCTCCTCTCGAACAACTCCCGGACCGAACCGCGTCCGACCAGGTTGTTCATGATGGTGTAGTTTCCTGACTGGAACCGAACCCGCCCCGCGACGATGGAAGGGTGGATCCGCAGCTTCTCCGACAGCGCCTTCACCGCCGCCTCGTTCGGCTGCCTTCCGAGCTTGGCTCCCTCCCACGCTTTCGCCGGAATCAAAACCTCTCCTGCCAGCGCATCCGCCTCCTTCTCCCACTGGTCTTCGCTCGCCCTGTCGAGATCGTCGAAGATCGCATCGACGTCGTCATGCCTGTCGAGGTGCAGCCCCACGTGGGCCAACTCGTGGAGCAGCGTAAACCAGAAGTTGTCCAGCCGGTCGTGCCGCGCGGTGAGCGCGACGAGGCGTGATCCGTCCGGCATGCAGATTGCGGCCCCGTCGAGGTGCGTCCTGGGGAGGTGCCGCTCGACGACCACGTGGATCCCGCGCTTGTTGAGCAACTCCCTGGCCAGCCTCGGGCCGTCATCCAGGTAGCTCAGCCTCACTACGTCGCCGAGGAAGTCTTTCGTCACGCTCCCGCGCTTGTACGCCGGTAGGGGCTCTTTGCACGCCATCGTGACAACACGCACCCGCCACGCCTGCAGAGCCCCGGGGTCGCTCCTGCTCCCTTCGCGTACCCGCTGGCGGTTCAGCGCGGGCACCGTGCATGCGCCGCCGAGCGGCTGTACGAACCGCGACAGCACGTCCTCCGCCTGCTCCTTCAGTTCGGCCAGCGTACCGGTGAACCCCTCGAACCAGCCGCGCTTCCGCATCTCCGCGAGCGGGAACCCCTTGGCAGCCTCGAGCACGGTGCTCGGCTGGAGCTTCGCCCCGGGCTCGCGAAGCAGCACCTCGGCCGGGATGCCCAGCCCGTTGACCAGCTTCCTGATCATCGACAGGCTCAGCTCCCGCCTTCCGCTGAGCACCTCCGAGACCTTGCTCTTGCTCCCAAGGTACGGCTCGAGATCCTTCTGCTTGAGCCCCTGCTGTTCCATCCGAAACCGGATCGCCGTGATCGGGTCGGGAAGCCCGATGGGGAAGGCCTCGTCCTCGTACTTTTCGACGAGCAAGAGCAGAAGCTCCAGCTCGTCCCCTTCGGGCGTGCCGGGCCTCGCGTCGAAGATCGCGTCGACCCGCGCCATCGCCGCCTGATAGTCCTCCGTCGTCTTGATCACCTTCGGCTTCATGATCCGTTCCTCCTTTCATGTCACCCGCCCCTAAATCGACTGGGCGTCGATCCTGTCGTACTCCTCATGCGTCCCGACGAATCGGATGTAAAGGGTGTAGTACTCGTAGTTGATCGACACCACGAGCCGGTAACTGTTCCCGCTGATGTTGAACACCACCCGACCACCCTTGAGCACGCTCGCGTTGCCGTACTTCGCCTTCACGTCTGCCGGCGTGCCCCAACTGGCGCTCTTCGCCTCGGCGAACCACGCCTCAAGCTCCGGCCTGGCGGCCGGAACGCGGGTCCAGTAGTCGATCAGGGCTTTCTTGGCGATGACACGCATAGTGTAATAGTTCCCACGCCATTCGTCAAGAACAAAGTTCCCCATACGGGAACTCGCCCGCCTCCCTCACGCCGTCGCCTCCTGAAAACGCCCGCATCCCTCCGTCGTCTGCTCCGGGGGCCCTGTCCGCTGGAGCCTCATCCGTCCCGTCGCCATCGCCAGACCGCTCCCCGCCAACTCGGCGGGTCGGGCCGGGGGGGCGCGGCGGAAAGGGCGGGCGTGATGCGTGCTCATGCCTCGGCCTCCTCCCCCCCCGGGGTGAGGGCCGCTTCATCGTCGTCGCCGGGCTCGCCGGCATCGTCGGCATCGGCCAGGGGGGCGGCGGTGGGGTCATCGGCGGCGGGTTCATCGATGGCGGGCTCGGGGGTGGGGAGGGTGATGCCGCGGACATCGAGCTTGCCCGTGACGACATCGGCGACCAGCCGCGTGCGGTACTCGCGGATCAGGTCGATCTCGCGGGACGCG
>JBBRGR010000151.1:0-5582 GCA_038223815.1 Gemmatimonadales bacterium | reverse complement strand
ATTCGGACCCCGGGGTCGTCGCGGTGCGTCGCACGGCATCACGAAGGCGGCGTGCCTCGGGCGCGACCGCGCTTTCAGGAAACTCGAGGAGCAGCGATTCGAGGAGTGCCTCGGCCGTCGTGCGTGCCCCCAACTCCGCCTCGAGCACGGCACGCGCGTAGCGCGCCGTCGGGGCAGTGGCCGGCGCGGCCGTCGTGTCCGCCGCCCGGAAGAGGTTCCTCGCGCCGGCGATATTCCCGCGCGCGCCGGCAAGGCGGCCCGCGAGCAGCCGCGTCTCCGCGGCACCGGGCGGGGGCAGACTGTCGGCCAGCGCGATGAACGCCACCAAGGCCTTCGCCGAATCGCCACGCTCCAGGTCGAGCAGCGCGCGCCCGAGCACCGGATGGGAATCCGCCGCGACGGCCTGCAGGAGCGCGAGGACGGTGATGCGCGCCACCGAGAGTTCGCGGTCGTCGTCGAACGGCCCCGCTTCCTTGAGCAGGAGCGTGGCGCCGGCAAGATCTCCCCGGTAGAGGCGCAATCGCCCGCGCAGGTCGAAGCCCGCCACGCTGGAGTCGCCAACGACCAGCGCGTCGGCCCGATCGAGGTCCCCTCCCTTGGCCCAGGCGAGGGCGATCCGGCGACGCTCCCGATCCCGGCCATCCATGTCCATCGTCGGCGCGAGCGATGCCAGTACCCGCTCCGCCTCGCCGGCCTTCCCCTCCGCGATCAGCACGCCGAGCAGCGTGACCGACGCTCCGGTCGCGGTGCCTGCCGGGGCATTGCTGTCGGCCGCCACGACGGCCAGGAGCCGGCGCGCTGCACTCTCGGCCCCACCATCGGCATAGGCACGCGCGGCATCCAGCCGTGTCCGCACGGCAGCCGGTCCGCTCTCGCGATCGGCGATTGCTTCCAGCGCCGCACCGCGCACCCGCAAGCCGACCGGGTCACTCCGCTGGCGCAGCTCCTCGAGCAAGCCGCGCACCCAGGCGATCCCCTGCTCCCGATTGGCCGGCAGGAGCGGCAGCAATTGCGACAGCGCCAGCTCGGCCTCACCCCATCGCGCCTGCACCAGGGCGAGCAAGCGCCGCGCGTCCGGCGTCCCGACCCGGAGCATCGCGTCACGTACCACGGGCCGTTGCGCCGGTGGTGCCTGACCCAGGAGAAGGAGGGCACCATTCCGGTAGGTCGGCGTGACGGCGAGCACGTCGAGCCATTGCGTGGCCGCCCCGGCGAAGTCGCCTTCCATCTGGAGCAACTGGGCCAACTCCGGCCCGAGCACGCCGGTACCCAGACGACGGCGCCCTTCTTCGAGTGCGCGCTTGGCCGAGCGGACGTCCCGCCCTTCCAGTGCGGCATCGGACCATTCGCGCCAGGGGGCGTCATCCCCCGCGGCAACGGCGGACCACTTGATGGCGTAGCGTTGTGCGGAATCGGCCTGACCCGCGCGCGCAAAGCTGCGCACGGCCACGGACAAGACGCCGATCGTCGACGTATCGATGGCAACCGCCCGCTGCACGATCGGCAGGATCTGGTTGGCCCGTCCGAGGCGCTGAAGGGCACGCTCCGCGCCCAGCAATGCCTGCAGTTGCGTCGGTTGGTTCCCGAGCACCGAGAGGTAGAGGGCACTCGCCTCAGCATCGGCCCCACGTCGTTCGGCGGCGATGGCGCGACTCAGCGGATCGGAGCCCGCGCTGGGGCGTGGCTGCTGCGCCACCAGGAGCGTGGCGGAGTGCAGCATTCCGAGCAGCAGCGCGCAGCGCAGCGTGGGCGGTGTCATGGCGTGCCGGTGCTCAGCAGGCGGAAATACTCCAGCACGCGCCGACGCTCATCGGGCGTCAGGCGCTGCAGCGCCTCCCATCCGGGGACACGAATATCATCCGCCCCACGCCGCAGGCGAGGATCCAGCGCATCCGGTCGACGCGCGGCCCCGGACGTCGCGGAGGTACTCTGCCGCTCTTTCTGGTCGTCCTTTTCCTCACCCTGGAGGGTGCGGCCCGCATCGAGCATCTTCCGGAAGAGCCGATCCTGACGTTGCACGGTTTCGCGGTCGAGCCGCCCTGCCTCGAGCGAGCGTGCCAGGTCCTTCGCCTCCTGCGCGAGGGCCCCCGCTCCCGGAAGCTGGCCCTGCGAACGCATCCGTTCGAGCTGCTGGGCGATCGCGCGCTGCTGCATGGCGAGCTGCATCAGCTGTTGCGCGCCGCTCTCCCCCTGCTGCTGCATGCCCTGCGCTTCCTGCGCCATCTGCCCCTGCTTCCCGGCCATCTGCTGCATCTGCTCCATCATCTCCTGCACGCCACTCCCCGACTCCGAGCCGCTCACGTTGTCGCGTGAGCGGAGCAGGGCGAACGCTGCCACCGCGAGCGCATCCACGCCTTCGCCCGCGAATTCGGCAGCGCTCCGGTAGTTCGGCGTGGCTGTCGAAATCGCCTCCACCGCATCGTACATGGAACGCCGCGCGGCGGCGAGCGCGGCGCTGATCTGCGAGGAGACCAGCGCGTTGGTGGCTGCTGCCGCAATCGTCTGCGTGACCAGTTTCCCTGCTCCTTCGGCGAGCAGCGCCTGCTCGGCACGCACGCTCGTGACCGGCATGCCGCGGCGGAACGCCTCCGCCACGGCGACCTGGCGCTCGGCCAAGCGGGCGGTTTCGGCGAGCGCCCGATCGAGGGCGCGCACGGTCTCTTCCCGCATCTGCGCCTGCATCTGCTGGCGCTCTTCACGGATCTTCTCGTCGAGCTGCTCGAGTTTGGTGCTGGCCTGCTGCCCACGCTGTTGGGCCTCACCCCGCTTCCCTTCCGAGGCGGCCTGCGCCGCCTGCTCCATCTGCTGCTCGGCCTGCCGTGCCTCCGCCGCCGCCTGCTGCAGCCCGGCCTTGGCCTGCTCCGTCGGAACCTTGCCTGCGGCACGCGCCAGCGCCGTGGCGAGCGAGTCGGCCCGTGTGGCGAGGTCACGCTGCGCCCCGGCCGCTGCCGCACTGTCGCGACCACCCAGCTGCTTGGTCACCTCCCGCTGGGCATCCGCCAACCGCTTCGCCTCATCGGCCATCGTCGCGAGCGATGTCTCGAGCGCCGCGCGCTTGAAGAGTTCTCGTGCCTGCTCGAGCGCGTCGCGGCTGCGCTGTTGCTGCGCCGAGAGATTCTGCAACGCATCGCGCGTCCGGTTTGCATCGAGCGAGGAAAGGGCCTCCCGCAGGGCCGCAAGCTGCTGCTGCAACTCGGGCGAGATCGCCTGATCGAGCAGCTCCCGGATTTCGCCGAGCTGTGCGGCGAGGGCGGAGTCGGCGAGGCCCTCGCGCTCGGCCGCTTGGCGAAGGGCGTCCACCTGCTGCTGCATCTGGGCAGCGTCCGCCATGACCCGCTCCTGCGCCTGCGCCGCAGCTTCCGCCTTGCGCGCGGTCTCCAGCGCGAGCGGATCGCTCTCCCCTGGTGCGGTGGCCGTGGTGGAGCGCTGCCGCTCCCGGGCGAGGTCTTCGGTCTGGCGCTGCGCCTGCCGCGCCGCGGCCACGAGCGAATCCAGACCGCGGGCCGTGGTGCCTGTTTCGCGCGTCCGTGCCGCACGCTGCTCGTCGGCCGTCGGGATGCGGACGCGGAACTCGCGCGAACGACCCCGCTGCTCGCGGGGCGCGTTGTCGCTGGCCGTCGCCGCGTAGATCACGGTATCGCCAGCACGCGCGCCAAGCGCCGCGAGGTCAAGCTCCTCGCTCAGCAGGGCGCGATCGGTGGTTCCGGTGGGCAACACGAGGGAGAGCCGGGTCACCGTCCCGGCTTCCCCGCGGCGCCACTCCACGGCCGCGGCGCGGATCCCGTGATCGTCACGCACGGCGATCACGAGCGACACACGAAGTGTGGCCGGGGCGACCGTGTCGCGGCCCGGCACCGGGATCTCAAGCACCGGCGCGCTGTCGGGCACCACACGGACCGCGAAGGACGGGAGTTCGCCCTCGAGGCTCCCGCCACCGCGCGGCACGGCACGCAACGCATAGGTCGTGGCCGTGCGCGGCGTGACGCTGCCGCGGAATGCCATGCCGTCGCGCTGCAGCAGGACGACGCCCGCTGGACTGTCGAGTCGCGCCGTATCGAGCTCGGTGGTGGCCCGGCCCTGTACCCGGAGGAGAGTGCCTTCCGGGACCACCAGCGTGTCGCCTGCCAGGACGAGATCCTCGTCCTCGAGGCTGAGGTAGCGCGGATATTGCGCCGTCAGCTGCATGGCGCCCAGAAAGGCCGGGAGCCGCACCGCGACCCGCACTTCCTCCGAGCGCCGCCCGCCGGCCTCGACCCGCGCGAGCAGTTCGGCCGCGAGCGGCCCGGTCGTCACCACGGCGCGCCCCGCCACATCGAGCGCAAGCGTGTCATGGTGCCATGCCTCACCCGGGCTGCGCGTCATCAGGACGGCCGTGCGTTGGCCTGGGGCCTCCAGGTCGAGCGTGGCCACGCGTCCTCTCTGCACCAGCGTGTCGCGCGCCACCAGCCGCACCGGTGCCGTGAGCGCATGCCAGGCCGCCCCCGGCGCCCACAGCCGCGTCGTGGCACCCTGGAGCGGCTGCGCCATCGCCAATGCCACCGCGCCCAGGCCGAACACGCCCGCCGCGAGGCGGGCGCGTCGCTGCTGGACCGCCAGCATCGGGGCGAGGGCATGCGAGGCACGACCCCGGACGTCTTCGGCACGGGCCTCATTCGCGGCCTGGTGCAACGTGGTGCTCGTCCCCGGTGCGGTCCGGTCGAGCACGGTGGTGAGTGCGCCCCGACGCCACGCGCCGGCCGCCTCGAGTTCCGACGCGACCTGCCATGGCCCCAGCGCCCGGATCGCGCGGCGCGCCGCGACGAGCCCAGCGGCCAGCAGGAGGAGGGCGAACGCCCAGAAGAGGAGGACGGTGATCGGCCCGCCGAGAACTCCGGTCCGAACCAGCCAGGCCACCAGTGCGGATGCGCTCATCACCCCGGCCACGGCCGGGAGAAGACGCGCCAATCCGCTCAATCCGCGGAGTGGGCGCGCGACCAGATCCAGCGCGTCATGCAGGGCGTTCGGCGTCATCCGCCCCACCCCACCGCGTACGCGAAGAGATTGACGCCCATGCGGAGCGCTGACTCGCGGAGGGCAGGGGAATCGCCGTGAACCGCCGGATCTTCCCAGCCATCCCCGAGATCCGTCTGGTAACTGTAGTAGAGGATCAGGCGTCCTGCGATGAAGATGCCCATCCCTTGCGCCGGCTTCCCGTCATGTTCGTGAATCTTGGGGAGACCCTCCGGGAAGTCGTACACGACATGGTAGATCGGATGGTCGAGCGGAACCTCGATGAAGGGACGGTCGGGAAAGAGGCGCGCCACCTCCCGACGCCACGACACGTCGAGACCGTAGTTGTCATCGACATGCAGGAAGCCGCCCTGCAGCAGCCACCGCCGAAGGGTGACCAGCTCCCGATCGGTGAAGCTGATGTTGCCATGCCCGGTCGCATAGAGGTAGGGCACATCCCAGAGCTCCGGATCGTTCAGTCGCACAACGCGCTCCTTACCCGCCGTCTGCACCGTCGTCCATGTGCGGCAGCACGCCGGCCTCTTTCATATCGTGATAGAGTTCCTGGCCTTCACGACAGCGTTCGCCGATGC
>JBBRGR010000150.1:0-5585 GCA_038223815.1 Gemmatimonadales bacterium | reverse complement strand
GATCACAGCGCACCCGCGTCGTCGACTACGCCGTCCACATCATCGTCCGACATCGCCCGCCCAAAGGCACCGCGACACAAAGACATGATTAACTGAACAGTATTGCCTCTGGCGCTACCTGTCCAAACGAACGCATCCTTGATGGCTCGATTCATGTTCTGGGACTGGCACGGTAATGGCGACAATCAGTCCGCAGGATGACGGCGTCGCTCGGCAGGCGGTGCGCGGGGACCCAGCAACCGCTGCACTACCCGCGCCTTAAATGCCGGACTGTACGATGTCATCATACCCTCACCTACGCCCCCATTGCTGTTGTTCAGAGTACCGATGACGGGGCACCGGTCATGCGACAACTATCCTGACACAGGGGGAGCTTGACACGCTGCTGGTACCCAAAGGGGCGAAGGCCGCCAAGATGGACGGATTGGTCAAGCTGGAAGGGCTGAAAGAAAATACCAAGTACCGCTTCACTATCGAGGCGATTGGTCAGACCGGATACAGGTCTAAGGCCCTCTCTGTCGATCTAGCCACGACGGCGGGGCCGCCGCGCTTCGTGGGGCCCATCGCGCTCCGATTTGATGTGGTGAAGGGCTTTGTGGTTTCCTGGGATGCTGGCGTTCGGCCTGATTCCGCCACGATCCAAGTCCGATTCGTCAGAAATGGCGTCGACGTCGTCAAAATTCCGGCCGTGAAGGCGGTTGTGAACGGGAGCAAGGTGGAGGCGACGTTCCCGCAGAACGAGTTTGTCAAAGCGGGGCTCGAGAGTAAGGACCTGACGGAACCGCCGATCATCACCGTCACAATGCTGCATAGAGAGTTGCCGAAGCCGATCAGTCTCGACTTCACCATTGGCGTGACCGTGCCAAAAATCGGGGACGCCGTAGTCGGCTCGCTCTCACAGGAAGTCAGAAAGGTGATTGAGGCCGCCAACAGACCGGACAGCCGTTTCAAGTGGAAGGACTTGGCGGCATCGACGCTCAAGATCCTCGCACCGGTGGTGTTCTAGGCGTGCCTCGAGCAGCCCGCGCAGCGCCGCTTGCAATCGCCAGCGGCGGTCTTGCACCGACAGGCGAGCGAACTCTACCCCGGAAGGCGCGGGCCGCCGCGAAGCGCGGGCGGCCATCGTCCGCGGTGGCGGTGGTCGGCGCGACGCCGAAGATGAGCGCGAGCCGGTACTGAGCATGACAATGCTCGCGTTCTTCCCGTGGGCGCGCATCGACGAGTCGTTCGACGTAGGGGCGTTTCGAGTAGCACCAGTTGGCGAGGCCATGCGGGCGGCGCCGGCGGACGTCGTGCTCGCCGCACGCGCGGTGCTGGCTACCCATGGGACGATCCACCCGGTAAGCCAGGACCAGATCCCGCTTGTCTTTCAGGCGGATGGGAATCCAACTGCTGTCATGTCCGAGGACGTGCTGCCGGCCTTGTTTCGGATGGGAGAACTGCTTGCCTTCGCTGCGCTCGCGAAGCGAGAGTATTTCAGCCAGCGATACTGGAATCGAGCGTCGTTTCGGCTGGTGGTGCAAGGATTTCAAGTTGGTGCTGAAGGCGGCGTGTTGATCACTGCTCGCCGACGCGACGGTTCATCACAGCATGTCATCTCCACCGGCCGCGACCTCGTACCTCGTCCGGCACATGCCGCGCAGGTCGAGTTGGGCGCCGTCACCGACGGCGCCCTCCTCGCGGGCCTCGTGGCTTCTCAAGGCAAGCATGGGTGGGATTTGACCATGGATGCGCTCCTTGCATTCAACGCGTCGAACACCGACGGCCCGGACGTCACGCAGGAGCAGGAGATCGTGATGATCGTCGGCGCGTTCAGTCGCCTGTTCGGCGTATGGAAGGAACGGGAGACCGTCGAGCGGTTTGCCGCCATCCTCCCTGGGAATGCCCGGTGGGACGAGGAGCATTACGGGCCGAAGGCAAACGGCATCCCGTTGGTCGGCGCGCTCGCGAAGGGGTCGAGCGTCCGGCGGGAATGGATGCGAGACGCGTATATGCTGCGCAACCAGTATGCGCACGGCAGCCAGACGCCCCTGTACCGTCCAGCATGGAGCCTGCGCGATCATCTGCTGTTGGCGTCCTTCATCTTTCCACTCACGGTGAAGTGCAGGCTGGCAGAGACGGGCGCCTACGGGCTGACGGAGGCGGACAGGCGCCAAATCGACGCGTTCGACACACTTGCGACGTTCGACCACATCTTGCAACGAGAGTCGGACGACTACTCGAATTGGCCATGGAGCCAGATCCTGTTCGCCATGCACGGACGACGGTGGGTCGCCGGCCTCAAAGCTCAGCCGTCGGCGCCCGACGCAGTCGAGTAGGCGGAGGTGGGGCGCTCGTCACCCTGCGGCGGACCTTCCAACCGGCCACGGTATCGTCTACTCGCCAGCCGCGCCCTTTCCAAGCATTCCGCACCATTGTCCAGGCATTGCGCGTCGTGTCGATGTTCATGCAATTCGCCATGCGACACGTCCCCGTGCGTCGGTCGCCCACTTGAGCGACAATCCAGCGAACTCGCAAGGCGTGGTAATGCGGGCGGCTGTCAAGTCTACGTATGATCGATACACGGTCACCAACGAAGATCTTTGTACCGTTAGCGGAGCCGCATGACGTCGTCAGAGGCGCCGCGGCCCGTGAAGAGCGCCGGCGGAATTTGCGCCCGTAGACGCGCCAGCTCCCTCCTGCAGTCACGCGGGGATGCGGCAAGGACAGCCGCGCGATCTTGGCCGACTTCGCCCTGGGTGTCAAAAGAGTTTCTCAAATAATTATAAAAACTTTTACCAGGAGAGTGTACCGAACTTCCCCGTCACGGCAAACGGAACTTCCCGGTCACGGCAAGAAGACTTCCCCTTCACAGCAACGGAACAACCCGGTCACGGTACCGGAATTTCCTGGTCACGTCAGCCTAACTATCCGGACACGGCAAGCAACGCGGCGGCCGGACCAGACTGCAAGCCTGGACGCGTCAGAACGAACCGGCGAACCATCGACTCGTAGTGACCGACGCCTCGCTCCTGTATCTCCTTCGCTGTACTCATTTCCGAGGCGAGCGCGGCGACCTCGGCGTCCATCCAACCGATGGTCTTAATGATCAGACCCTCGTCCACAAGCGGCCGTCTTCTCCAGAGCACCTCGTGGTGAAAAGCACGGTTCCGTAGGCGGCGAATATCCTTGAAGTGGTCGGCGAGAATGGTCCGAGTGCTATGCGTCGTCGGCAAGTTCGGGAAGACTTTCGGCAAGAGGTCGGGCCAGAGCTTCTTGGGGTCGGTTACACCGTCCCGTTGTCCATAGTGCCCGGCGAACAATCCCGTCCAGAACCCGAAATTCAGTTCCGCGATCAGCCGGCCGGCGTCGAGCTTACGCCCGTCAACCTGGATGCTCCTTTTCGCGGCTTGGACCCGTAGGAACTGGCTGTGAACGGTTCGCTTCGGATCGTGATTGAGAATCGTGTCCGCTTCACTCCAATCAAGCCAGCAGTCCGCGATATCCACTCCGTGGCAGCCGGAAACGTGATCCTTCACCACCCCGTAGATCGCGTTTCGCAACGTGACCTCCAGCAGGTGAAGCGCGGGCACCAACGCTTGTGAAACCGCGATGCTATATCGATACCGGGCGACTATCCACGTCGCGGAGTCGTTGACCTTGCGGGTGCTATCCTTGAAGGCGTCCATCCGTGTTTGGGAGAAGCGCTGGCACAGCAGGGTATAAAGAGCAAGCCCGGCGGCCTCAGCTGCCGCCCGCTGTGCCCGCCTTGCCTCGTCCGCGGTGGGCGCGCGCAAGGCCGAGGCCGTCCCGTCCACATTGGAGAGTGATAGCTCGCTCAAGCTCAGAAGAGAGAAGGGTGAATCAGGGTCTTGTGCAAAGCCCCTTAATGCCTTAAAGTATGGATACGGTCCCCACGCCCGATGCCCTTGCGGCGGAGGTCGATGGGGTTGAAGGGGCGCCCGTAGAGTCTTCGACTCGCGGGCGTCAGCCGTATCTGGGAGCATAATCGCCGCATGACGCTTTCCAAAGCGTGCTTCGAGTTGGCGACGGCTGGCGGATGTTTGAGCTTGTCTGTAAAGCGCCGCAGCAGGGCTTCGGCGCTGTTGAGATCGGCGATCCCGCTTCCCGCGAGTGCTGCCCCGATCTCGGGCGCCGGCCCGAATGACGTGCTAGAACGTCTGCGGGTTCCTGTAGGGCGTCCGACGCCCTTCGCAAGAGTCTTCGAGTGGACTCGCTTATGCCCTTCCCCTTTGGCCGGTAACTGGGCGATTCATCACCACTTCGACCTGGATGCCGCCTGCTGACCTCGGGAGCGAGCACATTCCGAAACGCACGCTGGCCCACGGGTGCGATCCGTTAAATCGCCCCGGTAGCGAGGCAGGTGGTGGCGGGAGCAGACGATGATGGGCATTCGTGTGGTGATGAGTGGACCGTGAGCGCGCGATGACAGACAAGTGCCGGGCGCTTTCAGCCGCCGCACAACTCCGTTCTAAAACACTCGGGCTAATACTGGAGTTAGACGACGATTGGCGCGAAGCTCTCAGAGGCAGAGTGGACTTGCAAGCATGCCCAGCTGGCTGAGTGCCGGTGCGTGTGGCGATACCTGCCGAAGCGGCGTGGATCGGGGCGCCGCTCGCGCGCCGCGCCGGGGAGCAGCTGCGTACACTGGCGCTGTCAAAAGATTTCTAACGCGTTTTTGTCAAAAGACTTACAAGTCTGGTGTACGGAACTTCCCGGTCACGGCAAGAAGTGCCGTGACCGGGAAGTTCCGTTGCCGTGACGGGGAAGTTTCGTACGATTTCTTGAGATGTTTTTCGACAAAACGGCGGAGAAATATCCTTACAGCAAGCGCACGATGGCGCGTGCTGGAAAACTCTGCATGCCCAGCCTGATTTGAGCTCCACGGCGCTGGTGATCAAAGGGGGAGGCTCGCCCGCGTCCGCTTGTTCTGTCCGTCCGTCGTGACCACGAGTTGCTCAGCGCGTGTACATAGTGTACATTCCGTACAGACGCCTACATGGAGGTTTTATGGGCACCACAGTCGCTGGCGGCTTCGAGATCCTCAACGTCACGCAGGCCCGCATTCAGTTTCCGGTCCTCCTGAAGCAGGTCGAGCAGCAGCATGCAGAAATCCATGTGGGGGCGAACGGCAAGGATCAGGTCACGCTGATCGCGAGCGCCGCCCTGCGGGAGCTCAAGGCGTTGGCGCAGATCGGCCAGCAGGCCCTCGCGGGACAGCCAGTGGCGGGCGACCCGTGGGCGGGCGTCAAGCAGGCGCTGGCGGACGGGCAGCTCTCCGCGTCCGGCGTGTTCGCTCGAGCTTACCAGGCGCAGTCGGAGGAGCGCGAGTCCATCGATTGGGGCGAGATGGCGGCGAGCGGCAACGCTGGCAACCGTGCGCCAGCATTTCGTCGACGCTTCGTCGAGGACGCACCAGCGCCGCCGATGCCCGGTGTAGCCGCGGCGCGATAAGCCGAGCACGCTCCGCATCCACAGCCGATGAACGTGCGAACGCCGGATGCGTTCTTTCTCGCGAGCGTACCGCCCTCCCTCATGCAGGGGGATATCGTGCTCGCGCCGTCGGGGGTCCTCCTCGACGGCGC
>JBBRGR010000149.1:0-5599 GCA_038223815.1 Gemmatimonadales bacterium | reverse complement strand
CCATCGGGATGCCGTCCGGCGCGCCGCCGTACCCGCCCTGCGCGCTGTACTGGCCAGGGTTGATGACATCGGTGAGGCCGATCCGCTTCGTGGTCCGGTTGAGCAGGAAGTTCTTGAGCAGGGTCGAGTCCACCGGGAAGGTCTCCGAGGTCTCCTGGAAGCTCAGCTTCTTGAGCAGGATGCCGAACGCAGGATCGCGGGTCCCCGCCTCCGATTCCGTGGTCAGACGACCGGCCAGCGAGTTGTTCCACTGGTACGACAGATACGCATCCACCGAGAGCGACCGCGACGCCCCACGCGTCAGCACCTGGTTCCAGTTCAACGTGGCAACGTTGGTCCAGTTGTTGGACGCCGCCGTCCGGCCATCGGCACGCTGGTTCCGGCTCTGATTGCCGCTGAGGAGGAACGAGGCCGAGATCCGCGAGCCCGCGCCGAACGTGTAGTTCAGCTTCGCGTTCGAGTTGTACTGGGTGTTCACGTTACCACTGCGCGACGCATTCGCGATGCAGTCGGCGCCGTAGTTGTCGCGCATCTGCTGCAGCGCGGCATTGGTCACGAAGTCGAAGTTCTCGCACTCGCCCGAGGTGACGGCGTACTGATAGAGCGGGACGACGAGCGAGTCGGAGCGGACGTTGCCGAAGATCTTCGGGATCGTCAGCATGGTGTCGATGCCGACGGCCGTCCACGAGGGGAGCTCCCAGGCTTGATAGCCACGGTTGCCGCCCTGCGAGCCCTCAAGGCGCGCCGAGATGGCGAACGTCAGGCGCTGACCGATCAGCGGGCCACTGAAACCGCCCTGGAACATCGTGAAGCCGCCGCGATAGCGCGCTGGCGCCAGCATGTCCGTCTCGTAGGAGAGGTTGCCGGCGTAGTTCGCGCCGCCCGTCCGGGTGGTGATCGAGACGATGCCGCCCTGCGCGTTGCCGAACTCGGCCGAGGCAGCGCCCGTCGTGATCGAGGCGTCCTCGAAGCCGTTCACGGCCACCAGCGAGAGGCCAGACGTGAAGCCGGCGTTCGCGCCGCCCGTCCGGATACCCGACTGCACCGGGACACCGTCGACGTAGGTGTTCTGCTCGTCGGTCCGCGAGCCGCGCACCGAGATCCCGCCACCGTTGGTGGTCGAGACGCCCGGCTGCAGCTGCAGGATCCGCGCGATGTTGTCCACCGGGAGCTTGTCGGCGAAACCGCCGTCGATCAGCTGTCGGGTGGCAACCTGGTCACGCGGCACCAGCGGCTGCGAGGCGACCGTGGTCTTGATGTCGCCGAGCGCCACGGCGCTCTGCTCCATCGCGATGTCGAGCTTCAGCGTCTGGCCAGAGAGCACGCGGACCTGCGTGTACTCCGCCGACGTGTAGCCGATATACACCGCCCGGACCGAGATGATGCCGGCCGGCACGCTGTTGAAGAAGTAGTACCCTTGCGCGGTCGTCGTCGTGGTAAATGCCGTCCCCACGACCGTCACACGAACGCCAGCCAGCGGCGTTCCGGACGCGTCCCGCACGTTGCCGTCGACCTTGCCGGTCTGGGCGTGAAGGGACGTACCGCCTGCCCCGAATGCAATCGCCGCCAGCGCAAGCGCTGTACGTGCGAGAGCTCTCACACAACTCTGAGTCATGGAACCGTCCTCCGAAGGCGTAAACACTGGAGATGCCGCTCCTTCGTGCCAGTCACTCGCGCCATGCGACGCGACGACCGCGTCCTGCATCACCCCACCGGGCGTGGGGCGACAGTGAATCCGATGCCGCACGACGGAAGCGTCGTGGATCGGGGAACCGGCGGGATGCTGTCGCGCCTCTCGGCGGGACAGAAACGCACGCACGCCGCGCGGTTCCTGGGGTCTGCTCTGTCTGTGACGATCGGAAAGCCCCGACTGAGTGCCGGGATGCGATGAATATGTCCGAGTAATGGGCGAGTGTCAAGCAAGCGTAACAAGATGCGAACAATGCGACTGGAATGTTTCCGTGTGAAACGGCGAATGAACCGTGATTTTATAGTGGACGGTCCTCGGTCCCCGGTCCTCAGGTCACAGCGTCACCAGCGCCATCTGCCTCCGCCCCGGCGTCACCTCGATCCCGACAGGCCCCCAGAAGAGGTTGACCTCGCTCCGGACCCCGAATTCCCCAGGCAGGTAGATCCCCGGCTCAACCGAGCATCCCGTCGCGGGCAGCATCGCGCGGTCATCATGGGTCTCGTAGTCATCCAGATGCGGCCCGGAGCCGTGCAGGTCTCGATCAATGCTGTGCCCGGTCCGGTGGACGAAATATTCCCCGAATCCCGCCGCCTCGATCACCGCGCGCGCGGCGCGGTCGCCCAGGTAGCCATACACCGGCTCTCCGCTGGCGGCGCGGGATTGCAGCACCGCGATCGCCGCATCGCGCGCGTCGCGCACCGTGGTCCACACCTGCTGGACCCGCTCCGGCACCACGCTCCCCGAGAAGCCCATCCAAGTCTGGTCCGCAAAGACCGCCCCCGGCCGCATCCCGCCCCACAGGTCGAGCAACACGACCTGATCAGGCTCCAGGACGCGATCCGCCCCCGGATGCGGCTCATAGTGCGGGTTGGCGGCATTCGGGCCGAAGCCGACGATCGGGTGCGAGGTGAGAAACATCCCTTTCCCTTCCATCGCCGCCACGACTTCCTGCTGCAACGCCGACTCCGTCAAGCCGGTGCCCGCGCGCCGCACCGCGCCCTGCAATGCGCGGAGCGCGATCTCCCGCAGCAACTCCGCCGCCTGCCGATGCTCCACCGCCTCCGCCTCGCTCCACGTCGCCGCAAACCGCGTGACCAGATCCGCGCTCGGCACCACCGTGACACCGAGCGACTGGAGCAGGTCCACCACCCCCCACGGGATACGATCCAGATAGGGCACCGCATCCCGCGGCGAGATCTCCATCGCGGCGACCTTCCCCCGCAACGTCCCGTCCAGCGCCGCCTGCAGCTCGGCGTGGCGGGCAAAGGGGAGCACCGTCCCGGGAAAGCCGACGAAGGGTTGCATCTCGATCTTGTGCACGATCGCCGTCATCGGCCCCTCACGCGGGATCCAGACGAAGGTGCGCCGGGTGACCATCCCACCGGGCAGGAGCCGCTGGGCCACCGGGTTGCAGCCATGGAAGTCGAACAGGAGCCAGCCGTCGGCGCCGAGGCGCTCCAGGGTGGCGGTCACCATGGCGCGGTCGATCTGATGCAAGGCGGTCATTCGTAGCCCTCAGCGTTGGCGGCGAGCCAGACACAGCTGCGGTCGCCGCGACCACGGCAGCTGTGGTGCACCATCGCCCCTTCGATGCCGGCAACCAGCCGGAGCAGTTCGGCCAGGGCCGCGGTGTAGAAGACGCACGCGACGCCGTCCTCACGCGCCTGGATCGGGAGCGAATCGAGCGCCTCCGCCCGCGCCAGCCCCTCGGTGGACTTCAACTCGATCAGCAGCCAGCGCGCCGCGAGCCGCGAGGCGGCGCGGAGCCCGAGGGCCCGCTTGGCCCGCTTCCCCGGAGCCAGCGCGGCGATGCCTTTGGCGCCGGTGCCGAGGGCCTTGGCGGACATGCGGGCCGCACGGCGGCCGGCATCGGCATACACGAGCGCCGCGTCCGGGCGCCGTCCCACCAAGCGGAAGACCGCCAACGCCTCCTCGCCGGGGACGTCGTCGCCATCGGCGGCGCGCTGCCGGTACCGTGCGACCTGCGCTGCCACCGTGGGCGAGAGGCCAAGACGCTTGGAGGCGAGCTCGTCCTGCAGGGCCCCCAGCCCGTCGTCGGCCGGGGTATCGATGTTCTGGACCGCTTCGAGAACCGCAAGCGGAAGCATGGCAGGCACGGGGATCAGCATTGGCGACGATTCTAATCGGGTGAGGGGGGAACGGTGAACGGGGCGCGACCTCCGGCCGCGCTCGGTGAGGAGTGGGGCGGCGAGCCGGGCCCCCCTCACCCCTCACCCCACGACCAGGGCCTCCCGTCCACCATCCACCGTTCACCGTTCACCGTTCACCCCCCTATCCTTCAGAATGCCACCGAGTCCGACCCCCAGCTTCGACGCCGAGGCCCTCCCCCACCTCGATACCCTCTACCGGGTGGGGCTCCGGCTGACGGGGAATGCCGCGGCCGCCGAGGATCTGGTCCAGGACACCATGCTCAAGGCGCTTCGGGCATGGGGCTCGTTTCGCCCCGGCAGCAACGCCCGTGCCTGGTTGGTCACGATCCTCCGGAATCAGTTCATCTCCGGCTGGCGGAGCGCACAGCGTGGCGCGAAGCCGGTGGACATGGAAGCGATCCCCGAGCTCCCGGATGCGGGCGACCCCGATCCGGAGGGGCGCTTCTTTGCCGAGCTGGTGGACGAGGAGGTCCTCGCGGCACTGGACCGCCTTCCCGACGAGTTCCGCGACGTGGTGCTCCTCAGCGACCTCGAAGGGCTTCCCTACGGGGAGGTGGCGGAGGCGCTCGGGATCCCCCTCGGCACCGTGAAGTCGCGACTCTTCCGCGCCCGCAGGATCCTTCAGGGGGAGCTGCGGCGTTATGCCGAAGAGAACGGACTGATCCGTCCCACGGAGTCGACCTCATGACGCACGCCCCGTACGACTGCACCGCCGCCCTGGCCGAGCTCGATGCGTTCCTGCGCGGCGAGCTCCCGATCGAGTCGGCCGAGCGAATGCAGCAGCACCTGGTGCAGTGTCGACATTGCACGCAAATCGGCCACTACGAGCAGGCATTCCGCACCCGGCTGCAGCGCCTCGGTCAGCAGCTCGAATGTCCCGACGCCCTGCGCGCCCGCATCCACGCCCTGCTGCTCGATGCCTCCGCGCATGAGTGATCGCGCGGACATCGTGATCGTGGGCGCAGGCCCCGCGGGCAGCGCGACCGCGATCCACCTGGCGCGCGCTGGTCATCAGGTCACCCTGCTCGATCGCGCCCGCTTCCCGCGCGAGAAGCCCTGCTCGGAATACCTTTCCCCCGAAACCGTGCGCCACCTCGCCACCCTCGGGGTGCTCGACACGCTCGATGCCTGTGGCGGCACCGCACTGGAAGGCACCCGGGTGCAGGCCGCCCGCGGCGCCACCTTGGTCGGTCGCTTCGCCGAGGCGGGTGGCACCCCGTACCGGAGCACCGGGCTGGCGATGCCGCGGCGCGTCCTCGATGCCACGCTGCTCGACGCGGCCCGCGCGGCCGGCGTGACCGTCCACGAATCGGCACTCGTGCGCGAGATCTCGCCGATGACACCAGCCGGCCGCGTGGTGCGCTGGCTTCCCGAGAGCGGGTCGGTCGAATCGCGCATGGCGCGCTGCGTGGTCGGGGCCGACGGCTTGCGCAGTGTGGTGGCGCGCCAGAGCGGCCTGCATCGGCGCGGCTGGCTCAGCCGCACGGCCTTCGTGGCGCATGTCGACGGGGTGACGGCACTCGGGCGTGTCGCCGAGATGCATGTCGGGCCGCGCGGCTACGTGGGACTGAATCCGCTCGGCCACAACCTCGCCAACGTGGCGCTCGTGGTCCCGACGGCCGATGCCGCCGCCGCGCGTCACGACGCCGCCGCCTGGTTTCACGAGCGGCTCCAGAGCTTCCCCGGGGTCCGCGGCCGAGTCGATGCCGCACGCACCGTCCGGGAGGTGCTGGTCACC
>JBBRGR010000148.1:0-5611 GCA_038223815.1 Gemmatimonadales bacterium | reverse complement strand
GGCGGAACCGATCCCGGTCGGGGTGACGGTGCGCCGCGTGGAGAACACCGCAGAGTTGAGGGACGCCGTGGCATCCCACCTTCCGAGCAGCGATGTCCTTGTGATGGCGGCCGCGCCAGCAGACTACCGTCCGGTGCACGCGCGCGAGAGCAAATTGCCGCGCTCCGATGGCGGATTCACGCTCGCCTTCGAATCCACCGAGGACATTCTGCTGGCGACCATGCACGAGCGCCACGCGGGATTGACCGTCGTCGGCTTCGCCCTCGAGACGGGTTCCGCGATCGAGAAGGGTCGCGCCAAGTTGAGCCGGAAGCAGCTCGACATGATCGTGATCAACGATGCCTTCGAAGCGGGGGCAGGCTTCGATGTCGATACCAACGCGGTCACCATTCTGGACTGCCAGGGCGGCGAGCAGCGCGTCTCGCTCCGGAGCAAGGCGGATGTTGCCGAGGCGATCCTCGACGCGATCGAGGTCTACCGTGGTTGATCCGGTCCGGCAGTGGCTCGAATTGCAGCGGGACCTCGGCGGCGATGAAGTGATTCTCGACGACCCGGTGGACGTCGCGAATCTCCTCCGGCCATCGAAGCAACGTGCCGCCAGCAAGTCCGTCCGCACGACCACGCCCGCGGCGGACTCGGCCACGCCCGCGGCTCCGTCGGCCGCACCAGAGCCTGCCGGGCGAGCGGCACCGCGGGTCTCGATCCGTCCGCCGGCACCGGAGCCGGCGCCGATGGCGGCACCGGTCACCGGCACCGTCGTTCCCTTTGGCGATCCTGAGGCGGGCTGGCGGAAGGCCGCCCCCGGCCTCCCCGCGCCCGGCATGGCGGTGACGCCGCCGGCGACCCTGCCGGAGCGATTGGCCGTCTGGACCTCGCTCGAGGCGGTGGCAGGGGTGATCGCGGAGTGTCGCGCCTGTCCGCTCTGTGCAGGCCGCACCCGGACCGTGCCGGGCGAGGGCAACCCCGCCGCGCGACTGATGTGCGTTGGGGAGGGACCGGGCGAGAGCGAAGACCTCTCGGGGCGGCCATTCGTCGGGCGCGCCGGGGAATTGCTCGACAAGATCCTCGAGAACATCGAGGTTCCCCGCGCACAGGTCTACATTGCCAATGTCGTGAAGTGCCGTCCCCCACGGAATCGGACGCCGTTGCCAGATGAGCGGGCGGCGTGCATCCCCTACTTGCACCGTCAGATCGCCCTGGTCCGGCCCAGGGTGCTCCTCGCCCTGGGCAGCACGGCCGCGGAGGCGCTCCTCGGGGTGAAGAAGCCGCTGGGCGACCTGCGACTGAAGGTGCACCGCTGGGACGGCATTCCGCTGATTGTCACCTATCATCCGGCTGCGCTGTTGCGCAACCCCAACTGGAAGCGACCCGCCTGGGATGATGTCCGAATCGCCCGCCAGCTCCTCGAACTCGACACCTGATCCGTTCCAGGGACGATCCGTCCCCTGGAGTCAGGAAGCCGAACAAGCCGTCCTCGGCGCCATGCTGATCGACAGCGAGGCGTCGCTGCGCGGCGCCGAGCTGCTCGACGACCTGCAGTTCCACAAGGAAGGGCATCGCCGACTCTTCCGGGCGCTCCGCTCGCTGGTCGAGCAGCGGATGGTCATCGATTACGTCACGGTCCGCGATGAGCTGACCCGTCGCGGCGACCTCGAGCAGGCCGGCGGCGTCGCCTACCTTGATGAGCTCGTCAACGCGGTGCCGACCGCGGCCAACATCGAGTATCACGCCCGCATTCTCCGCGAGAAGGCGATCCAGCGCCGCCTCATCGAGGCTGCCACCCAGATCGTCTCCGAGGCCTACGAAGGGAAGACGACCGCGGCGGAGCTGCTGGACAAGGCCGAAGGGAAGATCTTCACGATCGGGCAGCAGCGCCGCGACGACGGCTTCACGCGCATCAAGGAAATGCTGTGGCCGTCGATGGAGCGCATAGAACAGCTCCAGCGCAGCGGGACTTCGATGACCGGGGTCCCCAGTGGTTTCGTCGATCTTGACGAGATGACCACCGGCTTCCAGAACTCCGAACTCGTGATCGTGGCGGCCCGACCGTCGATGGGCAAGACCGCCTTCTGCCTCAACCTTGCGACGCACGCCGCGATCGAGGGCCACGGGGTCGCGGTCTTCTCGCTCGAGATGTCGAAGGACGCGCTGGTGCAGCGGATGCTCTGCGCCGAGGCGCGGGTGGACTCGCAGGCGGTCCGTCGCGGCATGCTGCGCGACACCGACTTCACGCGGCTGGCGCGCGCGGCGGGAACGCTGCAGACCTGCCCGATCTGGATCGATGACACGCCCGCGCTCACGCTGCTCGAGATGCGCTCGAAAGCCCGCCGCCTCAAGGCCGACAACGACCTCAAGCTGGTGATCGTGGACTACCTCCAGCTGATGCGGTCACCGGAGTACTCGGACAATCGCGTCCAGGAAATCTCCGACATCTCGCGGTCACTCAAGCAGCTCGCGCGCGAGCTGGAGTTGCCGGTCATCGCCCTGTCGCAGCTCTCGCGTGCCTCGGAGCAGCGCGGTGGGGACCGCATGCCGTTGCTATCGGACCTGCGCGACTCCGGCGCGATCGAGCAGGACGCCGACATCGTCCTCTTCATCCACCGGCCGGAGATGTACCGCGATCTGCGGGAGAAGGCGGAGCAGGGCGGCGAATCGCTCGACGGCAAGGCGGAAGTGATCATGGCCAAGCACCGGAACGGCCCGACCGGCAGTATCGACCTCTTCTTCCACAAGCAGTTCACGCGTTTCGACAATCGCACCGAACGGGAGCAGTAGTGGCCCGCGCCCGGAGCGTCTGGCGCTGCGCCGAATGCGGTCACGACCATCCCAAGTGGACCGGTCGCTGCGAGGCGTGCGGTGCCTGGAACAGCGTCGGCGAGGAGCCGGTCGTCCAGCTCGCCCCGACCCGGAGCGGCGGCGCGGCGGTGGCGACGCGCTCCCCGGTCGTGCGGCTCCGCGACGTCACGGAGTCGCGGCTCGAACGCTGGGGCACCGGACTCCCCGAGCTCGACTTCGTGCTCGGAGGCGGGATCGTGCCCGGCTCGATGACGCTGATCGGCGGGGAACCGGGGATCGGGAAATCCACCCTGCTGATGCAAGCCGCCGCGCGCCTCGAGGCCACTGGCCGGACGGTGCTGTATGCCAGCGGCGAGGAATCCGCCGAACAGTTGCGGCTCCGAGCGGATCGCCTCGGCGAGGAGAGCGGCGACGTTCAGGTCCTCGGCGAGACTCGACTGCAGGCGGTCCTGCAGGCGGCCCGCGACGTCGATGCCGCCGTCCTGATCCTCGACTCGATCCAGACCGTCTACACCGATGCGCTCGAGAGCGCCCCCGGCAATGTTGGCCAGGTGCGCGAGTGCGCCGGCGTCCTGATGCGCTTCGCCAAGGAGAGCGGCGTCGCCGTGATCGTGGTGGGGCACCTCACCAAGGGCGGAACGATCGCGGGGCCGAAGACGCTCGAGCACATCGTCGATACGGTGCTCTACTTCGAGGGGGAGGCCACCCTCGACTATCGGCTGCTTCGGGCCACCAAGAATCGCTTCGGCTCGGTCGATGAACTCGGCGTCTTCGCGATGACTGGTCAGGGGTTGGTCGCCGTGCAGAATCCGTCGGCGGTCTTCCTGGCGGCACGCGCCGAAGGGAGCACCGGGAGCGCGGTGACGGCCCTGATGGAGGGGACGCGTCCGGTGCTGGTCGAGGTGCAGGCCCTGGCGGCTCCCTCGGGGTATGGCACGCCGCAGCGCGTCGCGACGGGCCTCGATCCGAAGCGGCTCGCCGTGATCCTCGCGATTCTCGAGCGGCGCGCCAACGCCTCGTTCGCGACCCTCGACGTCTTCGTCCAGGTGACGGCCGGCGTCCGGTTGACGGAACCGGGCGCCGACCTCGCCGTGGCGGCCGCCCTGCTCTCCTCGATGCGCGATCGCCCGACCCCCGCCAATGCGCTTTACCTCGGCGAGCTCGGCCTCGGGGGGGAGATTCGCCCGATTGGCGGGCTCGATCGACGCCTCGCAGAGGCGGCGCGTCTCGGTTTCACGCAGGCATTCGGCTCGTCGCGCGCGTCGGCCCAGGTCCCCGGCATCACCCATCGCGGCCTCGACCATGTCGATCAACTGGTGCGCACCATTGCGTGATGTCGGCGTGATTCTCGTCGCCGCGGGGCGCGGCGCGCGCATGGGCGGCGAGACGCCCAAGCAGTATCTCCCGATCGCAGGGCACCCGGTGCTGCTGCATGCCCTGCGTCCCTTCGTGTCCCACCCCGACGTGGAGCGGGTGATCCTCGTGCTCCCGGCGGGGGATGTCGAGGCGCCCCCGTCCTGGGTCACCGAGTTGGTTGGTGGGACAGTCGTGCTGGTGGCGGGTGGGACGAGCCGCGCGGCATCGGTGCGCGCGGGGTTGACGGCACTGTCGGCGGCGTGCACCGTGGTCCTCGTGCACGATGGCGCGCGCCCGTTCCCGCCGCGCGCGGCGATCGATGCTGGCATTCGTGCGGCACGTGCCGGGCATGCGGCGGTTCCCGCGCTGCCCGTGGGGGAGACCTTGAAACGCGCGGATGACTTTGGCCGCGTGCTCGGGACGGTCCCGCGCGAAGGCCTCTGGCGCGCACAGACGCCCCAGGCCTTTCCGCGCACGATGCTCGAACGCGCCCACGCCGCCGAGATGGCGGGGGATCTCGTGGCCACCGACGACGCGATGCTGGTCGAGCTCCTCGGCGCGGTGGTCGAGATCCTCCCCGGCAGTGCGCGCAATCTCAAGATCACGACAGTCGAGGATCTGGCGCTCGCCGAGTGGTATGCGGGGCAGGGATGACGGTCGCCTTTCGGACACCCACGGAGGTCGAGGCGGCAATTCCCGAAGTGATGGCGCATCTCGACGCGGATCGCCTGCTCGCCTATCCGACCGAGACGGTATATGGGCTCGGGTCGACGGCGACCGACGCGGCCCTGGACCGTCTGGCCGCGCTGAAGGGTCGCCCACCACAGAAGCCCTTTCTCCTGCTGGTCAGTGGACTCGAGATGATTGCCCACCACGGGCTGGTGCTCACCGCCGCTGCGCGCATCATGGCGGCGGAGTTCTGGCCCGGTCCGCTCACGCTGGTGCTGGCCGGTGGTGAGGGGCGACTCCCGGATCGCCTGCGAAGCGGAGGTGGCGGAATCGCGGTCCGCTGGACGTCGCAACCGGGCATCGCGCGGCTGCTGTCGGTGTGGGGCAAGCCGCTCACGTCCACATCCGCCAATGTGCCGGGCGGACCGACGGCGCCCGGTCCGAGTGCCATCCGCTCGCTGTTTCCGGACGCGGTGCGCGAGCGCAAACTGCTCGTGCTGGATGGTGGCGTGCTCGGCAATGTGCCGCCTTCGACGTTGGTAGACTGTACCACGGCCGCGCCGGCATTGGTCCGCGAAGGCGCGATCCCACTGACTGAACTCCGCCGCCGCGTCGGGAGATTGGCTCCCTGATGCACATTCTTCTGGTCTGCACTGGCAACACCTGCCGCTCACCCCTCGCGGAGGTACTCCTGCGGGCCCGGTTGCAGGGGAGTGCGACACTCCCCGACGTCTCGGTCGCCTCGGCCGGGACGGGTGCCTGGCCGGGGACGCCAGCGTCCGAAGGTTCC
>JBBRGR010000147.1:0-5625 GCA_038223815.1 Gemmatimonadales bacterium | reverse complement strand
TCTGGCAGATGGCCTACGCCGAGCTGCATGTTTCCCCCGTGCTCTGGCCGGATTTCACCCGCAACACGCTCTACGCCGCACTCGTGGACTTCCAGGGCCGCGATCGTCGCTTCGGGCGCGTGAGCGCCTGAGGCCCGCGATGGACGCCAATCTGGTCCGTCGGATCACGTTTGCCCTCGTCGCGATTCCACTCGCCGTCCTGCTCGTCTGGTATGGCGGCTGGCCGCTGGCGGTGCTGGTGTCGCTCATCGGCGTCCTCGGGACGCGCGAACTCTTCGATATCGCGGCGAAGCAGGGCATCGCCCCATTCCGCGGTACCGGCATGATCGCGGCTGCCCTCGGTCCGCTGCTCGTGCATGCAGGGACGACAGACCACACGCTGCAACCGCTGCTCGCCGGGAGCTGGATGTATCTCGCGGCCGCCTTCACCGTCATCCTCCTGATTCAGGCGCTTCGGGATCGTGCGCCGACGGAACGTCCGCTCGGCGCAGTGGCAGTGACCGCCTTCGGGGTGGTGTACGCCGGGCTGCTGCCGGCCTTCCTGATCGGCATCCGCCACAGCGCCTGGCCGGAGCGTTCCTGGGCTGGCACGGCGCTGGTCTTCTTTCCGTTGGTGGTCACGTGGGTCTGTGACACCGCGGCGATGTTTGGCGGCCGCGCCTTCGGCGGGGCCAAGCTCGCGCCCACGATTTCGCCGGGGAAGACCCGATCCGGCGGCATTGCGGGCGTGCTCGGTGGCACGGCGATCGCACCGCTCTTCGCGCTCTGGCTGCTGCCGAGCGTCGGGATCACCCTCGGGATCCTCCCGGCCGTCGCGATGGCGATCATCCTCGCCACCATCGGACAGCTCGGCGACCTCGCCGAATCGCTCTTCAAGCGCGAAGCAGGGGTGAAGGATTCCTCCGCCCTCATTCCGGGTCACGGCGGCGTGCTGGATCGTTTCGACTCGCTCTATGTCGTGCTTCCCACCGCCGCCGTCTGCTACCGGTTGCTGGGGATGGTGTGAGCATGCCGACCGCCCAGCGCTGTCGTGGCATTGCCCTGCTCGGCTCCACCGGGTCCATCGGCCTGAGCACGCTGCAGGTGCTGAAACGTCACCCGGAGCACTTCCGTCTGGTTGCCATGGTGACCGGGTCGAATGCGGCAGCCCTCGCCGCCCAGGTCGCCGAGTGGAGCCCGACGTATGTCGGTGTGGTCAACGGCCAGGCCTCGCATCCCTGGGCGCGTGGCGCGCAATGTCTCGTGGAGGCCGCGACCCATCCCGATGTCGACATCGTGGTGAATGCGGTGGTTGGCGCTGCCGGGCTCGATGCCACGCTGGCGGCCTTGCGCGCCGGCAAGCGGGTCGCGCTGGCCAACAAGGAAACGCTGGTGATGGCGGGGCCGCTGGTTGCGGAGGCGGCTGCAGCCGGGGGCGGGGAACTCATCCCGGTGGACTCCGAGCACAGTGCGGTGCTCCAGTGCGTGGTGAGTCAGGGGGCCGCCCCGTCGCGGTTGATCCTCACGGCATCTGGTGGCCCTTTCCGTACCTGGGAGGATGACGCGATCGCCGCGGCGACCGTGGAGCAGGCGCTCCAGCATCCGACCTGGAGCATGGGCGCCAAGATCACCGTCGATTCCGCCACGCTCGTCAACAAGGCGCTCGAATTGATCGAGGCGCACTTCCTCTTCGGGCTCGGGTATGATGCCCTTGAGGCTGTGGTGCATCCGCAGAGCATTGTTCACGCATTTGTCGAGTTCCCGGACGGAAGCGTGCTGGCGCAAGTCGGCTTTCCGTCCATGGAGGTTCCAATTCTCTACGCATTGACGCACCCTGGCCGCCTTTCGGATGATGGCGTCCGACGCTTCGATCCGGTCGCCGCTGGTCCGCTGACGTTTGAACCCGTGCGCCTCGAGGCGTTCCGCGCCTTTGGGCTGGGCCTGGCGGCAGGTCGCGCCGGTGGCACGGCGCCCGCCGTGTTCAACGCGGCCAATGAAGTGGCGGTCGCGGCATTCCTCGCGGGCCGGATCACCTTCGGGGGCATCGCCGACGTCATCGAGCATGCGCTCGCGCAGCACGACGTGCAGCCGCCATCATCGGTGGATGCCGTCCGTCATGCTGACGCCGAAGCGCGCCGCGTCGCCACGGAGGCGATCCGGTGAGCAACTTCCTCTTCACGCTCGCGGTCCTGTTCGTCGTTCTCGGCGTCCTCGTCTTCATCCACGAGTACGGGCACTACTGGGCCGCGAAGCGATTCGGGGTGTGGGTGCATCGCTTCTCGGTCGGAATGGGGAAGCCGGTCAAGGCACTCTCGTTCCAGCGGGGCGAGACCGAGTGGGCCATCTCGTGGCTGCCGCTCGGTGGCTACGTCAAGATGGCCTCGTCAGAGGAGGAGCCCGCCTCGTCGGTGCTTGAGGGCGGCCACTCCGCCGATGTCCCGCCGGATCGCGTCTTCGAAGCGAAGCCGGTCTGGCAGCGGATGGTGATCATCCTGGCGGGCGTCACGCTCAATGCGCTCTTCGCGTGGGTGGTGTTCACCGGGCTGGCGTGGAAGAATGGTCGGCAATTTGACCCCACGACGACCATTGGGCGGGTCGATGCGGCACTGTTGCCGCCAGAGGCCGCCGAACTTGCCAGCGTGCCGGCAGGGACCCGGATCACCGCGGTCGATGGGAAGCCAGTCGATTCGTGGGACGAGATTCGTGAACGCATCGCCACCGGCGATCGCAATGAGATCGGACTCACCTTCGAAGGGCGCGATCCGCTGGTCATCACGCTGCATCGCGACGCACTCGCGGAGCGCGGGCGGGTCGCGGTGGCGCTGGAGCCGCAGGTTGCGCCGGTGATCGGGGCCCTGAGCCCCAGCTATCCCGCCGAACGAGCCGGGCTGCAACTCGGGGACTCGATTGTCGCGATCAACGGGCAGTCGCTCACCCAGTGGTGGGACGCGGTCGGCGTGATCAAGTCGTCGGGAGGCGTGGAGATCACGCTGGACCTGATCCGCGACGGCGCCCCGGTGCAGCTCAAGGTCACACCGAAGCTGGAGCGCGAGATCGCCGCCGACACCACGTCGCGGATGATCGGGCGCATCGGGGCGTCGCCTGCGCGCGCGACCCAGACCGAATCGCTCGGCTTCGTCGGCGCCGTCCGCGTCGGCACCGAGCTCTCCATCGGATCGGCTGGGGCGATCTTCCGCACTTTCCGTGGCCTGGCCACGCGCAAAGTGGCGACGACCGAGATCGGTGGCCCGATCATGATCGGCCAGATGGCAGCGCAGCAGGCCCGCGCCGGTATCGAGCCGCTACTCGCCTTCATGGCGCTGATCTCGATGAATCTGGCCGTCGTGAACCTCCTGCCGATTCCAGTGCTGGATGGCGGGGCCTTCCTGATCCTGCTCGCCGAGGGAATCATGCGGCGTCCGCTCCCGGCGCGCGTGCGTGAGGTGATCTCGCTGGTCGGACTCGGGATGATTTTGCTGATCATGTTTGTCGCGTTCAAGAACGACATCATGCGGCTGCTCGGGCAGTAATTCCACCGGAGGGGCCGCGCCATGCTCGAGCCACTCATCACGTCACCCCAGGACGGGCCCGAGGCGGCCATTCGGCTCGGCATCGGCGCCCTCGTGGGTTTGGCCGTCGGGATCGAGCGGCAGTGGTCGGGCCACGCCTCCGGCCCGACCGCCCGCTTTGCCGGTCTCCGCACCTTTCTGATCCTGGGGCTCGGCGGTGCCATTGCCGGCGTCCTCTCCGCAGCGGGCCGATCCATCGAGGCGGCCACGTTGCTCGCGGGTGGCGTGGCCCTGGTGGTCGCGGCGTTCGTCGTGACCATGCGCCGGCCCGAGGCGGAGGTCGACGGCACCACGGAGGCGGCAGCCCTCGTGGTGCTCGGCCTCGCGCTGCTGGCGGGGATGGGACAGTTGGCGCTCGCGGGTGGTGGCACCGCGATCGTCGTGCTGGTGCTCGGAGAGAAACGGCGGTTGCACGGACTCGTCGCGCGGGTCGGCGCAGCGGAGATGCAGGCCGCGGCGCGCTTTGCGGTGATGGCACTCGTCATCCTCCCGGTGCTCCCCACCACACCGCTCCCGTTCGGCGGTGAGATCTCGCCCCGCAGTCTCTGGATGCTGGTGCTGCTCTTTTCGGCCATCAATTTCGCCGGCTACCTCGCGCGCCAGGCGGTCGGCCCCCACCGCGGTTACGGCATCACCGGGATCCTCGGTGGGCTGATCTCCTCGACGCTGATCACGCTCCAATTCTCGAGGAAAAGCCGGGAGGAGCCCCAGCATGCCGCGGCGCTCGCGCTGGGCACCGTGGCGGCGTGCACGGTCCTCCCGGCGCGGATCATCGGCGTGCTGATGGTCCTGTCGACGGCCGTGGCGCAGGCGGCGTTGCCGTTCCTGGTGCCGCCGGTCATGGTTGGCGCCATCATTCTGCTGCTTGCCTTTCGGCGGCGGCACGAGGGAGGCACCCCGGAGGGCGCCGCCGCGGTGGAACGGTCGCCGCTCCATGTGGCCGCCTCGATCCGGATGGCGCTGCTCTTCTGGGTGGCCCTCTTGGCGATCGGGGCAGTGCAGGCGCGCTTCGGGACCACCGGCGTCTATACCTCGGCCGTGCTCCTCGGGCTGACCGACATGGATGCGCTGACGGTCGCCATGGCGCGCTTGGGGGGCAGCGGGACAGCCGCCTCCATCGCCGCCATGGGGGTCGCCGTCGGGCTGATCTCCAACACCGTCTTCAAGCTCACCTTGGGCCTGGTCCTCGGGAGCGCGGGGTACCGGCGCTGGCTGCTGGTCGGACTGGGGGCGCTGGGTGGGGCGGTGGGGGTGGGGTGGCTGGTCTGACGGAGGACCGGGGACCGGGGACCGGGGCTGAGTCCAGCGAGCGCTCCACCCGGGACACCTCCTCTCCATGCTCTCGGTCCCCGGTCCTCGGTCGCCCCCTTGCCCCCACCCCCCTCGCGGCTCTATAATGGTGGGCTATCCAGAATATCCTAAGTGTAAGCGCAGCATGACTCAGCGTTAGGGAACAGCATGATTGAAAAGCAGCCCGTCATCGAGCAGCACCGTCAGCATGAGACCGACACCGGATCCTCGAAGGTCCAGGTGGCTCTGCTCACGTCGCGCATCAACCATCTCACCGAGCATTTCCGCACCCACAAGAAGGACCATCATGGTCGTCGTGGGCTGTTGAAGATGGTGGGTACGCGTCGTCGGTTGCTCAACTACATGAAGAGCCGCGATCTCTCTGCCTACCGTTCCCTGATCGCTGAACTCGGACTCCGGAACTGACCGGGGAATGATGCTGCATGGCGTCCCACGTGAGCACCGTGGGACGCCTTTTCGTATTGGCGTGCTCACATGACGTGAAGGAATGAAAGTGCATCGTATTGAAACGCAGTTCGCGGGTCGCCCGCTGGTCATCGAGACCGGCCGCCTCGCCAAGCAGGCCGCTGGGTCCGTCCTCGTGCAATATGGCGAGACCACCGTGCTGGCCGCCGTGACCGTCTCCCCCAACGTCACGCATCTCCCGTTCTTCCCGCTGACCGTCGAGTACAAGGAAAAGACCTACGCCGCGGGCAAGATCCCGGGTGGGTTCCTGAAGCGCGAGGGACGCCCGTCCGACGACGAGATCCTGAATTGCCGGATCATC
>JBBRGR010000146.1:0-5641 GCA_038223815.1 Gemmatimonadales bacterium | reverse complement strand
GTCGCCGTGACGCGCGAACTGGAGAAGACCCTCGACCTGCTGCGCGAGCAGTTCCCCGATGTCCGGATCCACCTCGTGGCGGCGCAGGCGAAGTTCGTCGAGGACGCGCTCTCGAACCTGACGCAGGAGATCATCGCCGGCGGCCTCCTCTCGGTGCTGCTGATCTTCGTCTTCCTGCGCGACTGGCGGATGTCGCTGGCAATCGGTGTGATGGTGCCACTCTCCGTGCTCGTGTCGCTCACCCTGCTGCAGCTGCTGGGTGTGACGATCAACATCCTCTCGCTCGGCGGTCTCGCGCTCGCCGTCGGCCTGCTGGTGGACAACGCGATCGTGGTCACCGAGGCAACCGGGCGACTCCGCGAAGAGGGGATGGGCTACTGGGAATCGGCCCGGCAGGCCGCCGAGGATGTCTCGGCGCCACTGGTGGCGGGCACGCTCACCACCGTGCTCGTCTTCGGTCCGATCGTCTTCGTGCAGGGGCTTGCGGCGGCACTCTTCCGCGATCTCTCGCTCTCGGTGGTCACCTCCCTGCTGGCGTCACTGGTGATGGCGTTGACGCTCATGCCGGTGATGCTCACCTGGGGCCGCAAGAAGGGCGGCGTCCCGGCGATCGTGGCGCGGGCACCGGATAGCCGCCTGGAGCGCTGGGGCAGCAGTTTCACGGAGTGGTATGAGCGCGGGATGCACTGGTCATTGGCGCATCCGCGGACGGTGTTCGGCATCTCGATCGCGGTCACTCTGGTGACGGTCGCGCTGGCATTGACGCTGCCACGCGAAGTGCTCCCGCAGGTGGACGAAGGCACCGCCGTGGCGGAGTTGCGCCTCCCGGCAGGCACGGCCATCGAGGAGACCGTGCGGCAAGCCGGTCGCCTCGAAGCGGCGGCCAAGCGCCTCGGTTCGACGGGCGTGTATGCGCGTGTCGGGGTGGCGACTGACGAGGAGGTTCTTGCTGGCGCCGAACCGGGGACCTCAGGCACCGCGGTCTTCGTGATCCCCGTGCCGGATCGGATCTCGGCCCCGGCGTTCGCCGATTCGCTCCGCGCGTCGGTGCCCGATCTTGCGAAGGGCGCGCTGGCCATCGACCTCGCGGGGCAGTCGGAGTTCGGCTCGCTCATCGGTCGCGAGGGACGCACGGTCCGGGTCGAGGTCTCGGCGCCGCGGCCGAGCGATGCCGCACGCTCGGCGGACCAGGTGCGCGCCGCCGTGGCCGAGCTGAAGACGCTCGCGGATGTGCGCGATGGCTTCGCCGGCACCCAGCCGATCATCGAGATCACGCTCAACCGGGACATCATCGCCCAGCGCGGCATGCAGATCCAGCCGATCATCAACGCCTTGCGCGGTGCGCTCGGCGGCGTGGAGGCCAGTGAACTGCGACAGACCGACCGTCGGACCCCGATTCAGGTCCGCTACGCCGGGAGCGCCAACGAGGATCTTGCGACCGCATTGGCCACGACGGTCAACGGCTTCCCGGTGAGCCAGTTCGTCACCGTGCATGAGGTGCGCGCCCCGATCGAAGTCGTCCGCGCCAACCAGCGACCGGTCTCGGTGGTCGAGGCGGTGGTGGAGCGCGGCGGGACGGCGCGCGCGTCCAAGGATGTGAAGCGCGTGGTCTCCGGGCTGACCCTGAGCCCGGGCGCCGAATTCCGGATCACCGGCGCCGACGAAGAGCAGGAGCGCACCGCCCGCGAGCTCGGTCTGGTGGCCGTCCTGGCAGTGGCCCTGATGTTCCTTGTCCTCGCGGGCGAGTTCGCCTCGTTCACCACGCCGTTGCTCGTGCTGACGACCGTGCCGCTGGCGGGTGCCGGCGGCATCATCGCGCTCTGGATGCTCGGGCAGTCGATCAACGCCGTCTCGCTCATCGGCATCGTGGTGATGATCGGCATGGCCGACAACGAGGCGGTGGTCAAGCTCGACGCGATCCGTCGCTTCCGCGAACTCGGCCACTCGATCGAGGACTCCGTGATTCTCGGAGGGCGCCAGCGGTTGCGCGCCATTGCCCTCACCCTGCTCACGACGATCACCGGTGTGCTGCCACTCGTCTTCAACTGGGGCAGCGGGGGCGCACTCTACCAGCCACTCGCAGCAGGCATCATTGGTGGGTCCGTCTCGGCCCTGCTGGTCACCTTCTTCCTCCTTCCCACGGCCTATGCCGCGGTGGAGCACCGCGCCGAGCGGAAGGCGGCGGCCCGGGCGGCGCGCGTGGCGCTGGAGGTCGAGGCATGATCCGCTGGGCGGCCTCCCGTCCTGCGGTCGTCTGGGCATTCGCCGCCGGCCTGCTGGTGTCGGGTGGCGTGGCATTCACCAAATTGCCATTGGCCACCAAGACGAGTGTCGAGGTGCCCCGACTCACCGTGAGCGGCAGTTGGACGGGTGCGTCGCCGGAACTGATCGAGATGTACCTGACCTCGCCAATCGAAGCTGCCGTGCAGGGGATGCGCGGGGTTCGACGCACGCGATCGACCTCGACCGAGGGAAGCGCGAACATCACCGTCGAGCTCGATCCCGACGCGGACGTGGCCATCGCCCGCCTGGCGATCCTTGAGCGGATGGAAACCCTGCGTGAGGGTCTCCCCCAGAATGCCCGCAATTCGCTCCGCGTCGGCAACTGGGTTCCGGAAGAGCTGACCGAACAGCCGCTGCTGCTGCTCAACGTGGTGGGCAACTACACCCCTGGCGCGCTCAAACGGATCGCCGAGGATCGCGTGGTGCCCTACCTGGGCTCGTTGCCGGGGATCTCGTCCGTGTCGATCAATGGTGGCGCGCGGAACGGCGTGGTGATCTCCTACAACGCCGAACGGATGCAGCAGCTTGGTCTCGATCCGGCCTTGATCACCCAGGCGGTCAGTGGAGCGCGGCTCTCGCAGCCCTTGGGGGAAATCACCACTGGCCCGTCGGTGCTCAGCATTTCAGTGCGGGACCAACCCAGGGCCATCGAGGATTTGGGGCGACTGCCGATCCGTGGCCCGGGAGGCGTCGTCTATCCGCTGCGCGACCTCGCCTTCATCGCGCCCGAGGAGGACAGTGAAGGACGCGCGTTCCGCCTGAACGGCCGCACGGCCGTCGGCATCTCCCTGCAGCGCGAAGCGGGCTCGGACGCGATCAAGACGGCCGCGGCCGCGCGAGAGGTCGTGCGTGGGCTGCAAGCCAAGCTTCCGCCGGGCGTCCGCATCGCGATCGCGCGCGACGAAAGCGAAGACCTTGCCAAGCAGTTGAACGACCTGCTCCTTCGGGGCGCGATCGCCTTCGGCGCGGTCTTCCTCGTCCTGCTTGCCACGATGCGCTCCTTTCCGGGCGCGTCGCTCGTGCTCGGGAGTGCGGCGGTCGCGATTGCCGGCACGGCGCTCGGGCTCTACCTCTTCAAGATCCCGGCGAACATGCTCACCCTCGCGGGCCTGGCGATGGGGATCGGCATTCTGGTGCAGAATGGCCTGGTGGTGGTGGAACGACTTCGGCATGTGCCGAACACCGCGGAGGCACGGGCCAGCGCGGGAAGCGCCATCGCCCCCGCCGTGGTCGGGTCCACGCTCACCACGGCGGTCGTCCTCTTCCCCTTCCTCTATCTGCAGGGCGACACGCGGGCCGCCTTTGTCCCGTTCGCGGCCGCCTTCCTGATGGCGCTCTTCTGGTCGGTGGGCACCGCGCTGGTGCTGGTCCCGGCGGTCGGCCAGGGTGGCAATCGCCGTGCGCATGGCTGGCCGCGGCTGTCGCGAGTGTACGAGCGCATCGTCAACCGACTGCTCCGCTGGCGGTGGGCCACGGTGAGCCACACCCTGGCACTGATCGGCGTGATGACGTGGGGCTTCATCACCAAGGTCCCACGCAACAGCTGGGGTGGGTGGGGTGGCGGCGAGCGGAGCAGTATCAGCGCCAGCGTCTCCTTCCCCCGCGGTTCCGATCCCGCGCAAGTCGAGCGCCTGGTGCGTGAGCTGGAGTCGGTCGCCGTCGGCCGCGACGGCGTGGCGCTCGTCACGGCCAACATCTCGCCATGGGGTGGGCAGGTCGTGGTGGAGTTCACGCCCGCAGGCTCACTGGGTGATGCGCCCTATGTGGTCTATGAGGAGCTGGTGCAGCGCTCGGTGCTGATTGGTGGCACCAACTCGGTGAGTGTCTCGCCTCCCAAGGGAGCGCAGGGCTTCTACAACAGCTCCGGTGGCGGGATGGGACCGAGCCGGCGGATCCGGATTCTCGGCTATTCGTACGACGGGGTGCTGCAGGTGGCGCTCGACCTCAAGCGCCGCCTCTCGGGGATCCCACGGGTGCGCAAGGACGAGATCAACGTCAACGCCGGGATCGGGTGGGGTCGCGAGAAATCGGTCGCGATCATGATGCAGCCCGATCGCGCCGCCCTCGGCCGGATCGGGGCGACGGCGCAGGACTTTGCGGGCTCGGTCTCCCGGCAGGTCCGTGGGGCGAGCGGGGCCACCCAGCTCGAGATCGGCGACGAGACCGTGGACGTGGCTGTTCGCTCGGTGGGGACGCAGGAGCGAACCATGACGCAGCTCGGCGAGGGGCTGGTCTCCAACCCGAACCGGTCGCCGGTCCGCATCGGCGATGTGAGCGCCGTCTCGGAGGTCGAAGGCCTGGCGACGATCCAGCGCGAGGATCAGCAATACATCCGGGTCCTCTCCTACGACTTCCGTGGTCCGCAGAAACTCGCCGACCGCACCCACAAAGCGTTCATGGAATCGATCTCGGTCCCGGCCGGCTACGTGGTCGAAGACGAAGTGGGCACCTGGGGCGAGGACGAAAGTGCCAAGGGACTCTGGTACGTCTTCGCGATCGGCGTCGCGCTGGTGCTGCTCGCCGTCGCGCTGGTGTTCGATTCGGCGTGGGCCGCGCTGATGGTCTTCCTCTCGCTGCCCATCGCGCTCGCTGGCGTGGTGGCGGCCTTCTGGGTGACCAAGTCGGCGTTCACGCGGGAAGCAGCCGTCGGCGTGATCCTCGTGGTCGGGCTCGCGGTCAACCAGTCGATCCTGCTGATCGACGCCGTCCTCTCGGCACGGCGCCGCCACGGGGAGACCCCCGCGAATGGTGCCGATGTGATGCGTGCCGCCCTCGACCGTGCCGGGATGATCGTGCTGGTGACGCTCACCACCCTGGCATCGCTGATCCCGATGGCGTGGGGCGCCGCGGCGACGACGCTCTTCGGCGCGATCGCCCTGGCCACCGCGGGCGGCACCATCGCGGGAACGATCGGCGCGCTCCTCCTGATGCCGGCGTTCGTGGTGGGGTGGCGGCGACAGCGCGCGGTGAGGGGTGAGGGGTGAGGGGTGAGGGGTGAGGGGTGAGGGGGAGGGGGGGACGGGGCCCGCCCCCTTGCTCCTCACCCTGCGCGGCCGCAGGCCGCGCCCCGTTCCCCGTTCCCCGTTCGCCGTTCACCCCGCAGCTTGGCGGCCGCGGCAATACTAACCTCCGCTCCCACAATCACTTAGGATTCTTCACCACGCTTGGTTCCGGAGCCCGGGGTGTCTATATTTCCCGGGTTCCGTCCGATTCTCTCGGACGTTGGCCACCCCCACGTCTCCCGGACTCATGACCGCACCGAATTCGCGCGAACGGATCCTCCCGCGTCTGATCGAGGACGAGCTCCAGCAGTCGTTCATCAACTACTCGATGAGCGTGATCGTCTCCCGCGCGCTGC
>JBBRGR010000145.1:0-5652 GCA_038223815.1 Gemmatimonadales bacterium | reverse complement strand
ATCTGTTCCCCGCGATAGAGCTCGGTCAGGTGCTGATCGAAGGTCTGCATCCCGTACTGGATGCGGCCCCCGGCGATATGGTCACGCACCGCGCTGGTCTGGTCCGGATCGGCAATGCACCCGGCGATCGTGGAGGTGTTGCGCATCACCTCGACTGCCACGACCCGGCCCGCCTGATCGGCTCGCGGGAGCAGGCGCTGGGAAATGACCGCCTTCAAGGACTCGGCGAGCCGGAGGCGTGTGGCATATTGCTCGGTCGGATCGAAGACGGAGACGAGCCGTGCGATGGTCCGTTGCGCGTCGGTGGTGTGCACCGTGCTGAACACCAGGTGCCCCGTCTCGGCGGCCTTGAGCGCGATGTCGATGGTGGCGCGGTCGCGCATCTCCCCCACGAGGATGACGTCGGGGTCCTGGCGAAGCGCTGCACGCAAGGCCGCCTCGAACGAGCACGTGTCGGCCCCGATCTCGCGCTGGATGACGTTGCTCCGGGCGTCGCGATGCAGAAACTCGATCGGGTCCTCGATGGTGACGATCTTTCCGGCCTTCCGCTGGTTGACGTAGGCGATCATCGAGGCCAGGGTCGTGGACTTGCCGCTGCCCGTGGTGCCCGTCAGCAGGACCAGGCCCCGCTCCTCCATCGCGATATCGGCCAGCACGGGCGGGAGGCCAAGCTGGGTGAAGTCGGGGATCTGGTCGGCGATCGCCCGAAGCACCGCCGAGATGGATCCTCGTTGGCTGCAGAGGTTGACGCGGAAACGGCCGATCCCCGGGATGGAGTAGGAGCAATCCACATCCTGGAGGCGGCTGACCTCGTGGTCCACCGTCTCCGGCGTCGCTTTCTTCGCGTTGAGCAGAATGTGCCCCGCCACCCGCCGGGTGTCCTCCGCGGTCAGCGGCGGGACCCCGCCGACCGGTGCCATCGCACCCCGGACCCGCATGCGGTAGGGCCCGCCGGCACAGATATGCACATCTGAAGCGCCCAGTTCGATCGCCTTGCGGAGAATCGCGTCAAAGGTCTCAATCACCGACATCGGCTGCACCCCAGTCAGGTCAGGACGGCCCGAAGTGGCCCGTCATTCTCTGATCTCGGGCACACACCGTGCCGCGCCGCCCGGGGAGCGTGTCACAGCCTGCGCTCACGCCTGCAACCTCCTGCTCCCGGCACCGGTTCGCCAGATGCCCAGTTCCCCCTCCATGACGCGGGCCAGCTCAGCTGCGACCTCGCCAACTTCGTGGAGGTCGGCGGGGCGAGCCTGTCGGAGGCGATTTGCGAGCCGCCCAAGCTGGGGCGCCGCACTCCCGGACCGAAGGATCCCCCCTTCGAAGTCGGCCGTGCCGAGGAAGCCATGAATCCCGGCCGCGAAGGCGGGGAGGGTGACGGCGAGTGCGTGCAGGAGCGGGTCAAGTACGCGGTCCAACCCGACCACGGCGAGGGGCTTCCAGCCCAGCACGTCCACTAGAAGGAAGCCGACCGCCCCCGACAATCGTGCCGCCGCGAGCGCAATCGCCAAGACCACAAACAGTTCTGCCGCCAGCTCCAGCGGGTGATGGATCCTCCTGCCGCGCTCCGCCGCAGCCTGGTGGAAGCGTTGCTGGGGCTCGACCTCGGCCCCGAGCCACCATTGCCGCACCGCCCCCGTGTGGTCTGCATCGAGCGACCCGGGGATGAGCCCCGCGTCCCGTGCCGTGGCCCGGAGGTACCAGGCCACCCATCCTTCCTCGCCCCGGCCCGCCATGTGGGCAAGCCCTGGAACGGACTCCGGCACCCGGACCAGGGGTGTCGTCCGCGCCAGCGGCCAGAGCATCGCGAGGTGCCGGAGTCGCTCGGCGAGCGCGCGCAGCTGCAGCCAACGGTCCTGGGATCTGGCACGCCGACCCCCCCAGACAAAGAACAGGATGGTCCCCAGCAGGATCACTTCGACCGCTTCCGGAATGAGTCCAAACGCCGCGATGTCCGCCGCGCCCACCCCCGCGGCGAAGACCGTCCCCACGGTCAGGAGGAAGATTGCGGTGAAGGACTGCCGGAACGACGCGCCGTACCAGAGCGCTCCGGCGTCCGCCCAGCCGTGGGGGCTGGCGAATCGCGCGATGATGCCCTCGCGGGTGCTGTCTGGAAGCATGCCCCAGTCCCGCGACCACGCCGCCGCAGATGCCGCGCCTGCATCCTCGGCGGATCGATCGATTGCCGCCGAGGGCATGCGAGCAACGAGCGCGACGAGGCGGTCGAAGAGCCGGGAGCGCGGGCGCGTGGGATAGTTCGCGACGAGAAACTGATCCAGGATCGGGGCCGGGTCGGGGAGGGCGAGCAAGCACGCCATCGCGCCCTCGAGCAAGGACACCCCTGAGGCGCGGCCTTCGTCCGAGGCGGAAAGGTCCTCGAGCCAGGGCGCCGTCGGGTCCAGGGGATCGAATCGGAGGATGGGGACGGTCTCCCGGCGTGCGCTCTGCACCACGGTCGCGGCACCACCCACCCCAAGCGCCGGGACGCCATCCCAGACGGCGAGCAGGAGATCGACGTTGGCCACCAAGGCCCGCCCAAGTGGCGCATACGCGTCGTAGCGGCCAGCGAGACCGTCGAGCACACTCACCGCAGCCGCGCGCGCGAGCAGCGCATCGAATTCCGCCACCGAGTCCGGTGACTCGAAATCGGCACGATACTGTTCGGCCGCAAATGGGAGCACGACATGCAGCCGCCACCCGGCCGCCAGCGCCGCGTCCGCCGCGACGCGATCGGCACCCTCGGCAAGTCCTGACAGGAGTGTCAATCGGGGGGCCGCCCCGCGGTAACGTGCAGGGTGCGCCGAGTCCCCGACCGCTCGCGCGATCGTTCGAAGCTGGGCCTCGATGGCCGCCTGCAACCGAGCAGGATCGAGGCCGGCGAGGCGATGCCATCGGTGACCGGTGATGGCGACCCGAAACGCCGCATGCGGGCGCAGGTCAGCGCGCCCGGGCGCGAGGCGGGGAGGTGCGTCGAGGGGGGATGCATCCACGGGCGATTCGGTCACGGGGGGTGCGTAGATCTAATGGCTGGCGCACGACTCCGGAAGCAGGCGGAGTTGCGGCCTGTCCCACGGAATGCGACATTCTGGCGACTCCCCCCCACCCGGTCCCCTATGGCCCACGACGTTTTCCTGTCCTACTCAAGCACGGACCAGCATGCGGCGCTGGCCGTCCTGCACGGCCTCGAGTCCGAAGGCATCCGCTGCTGGATGGCCCCGCGGGACATCGCCGCCGGTGCCATCTGGGCCCAGTCCATCATGGAGGGGATCCACGGCTGCCGTGTGCTCGTCGTCGTCTTCTCGGCCAACGCGAACCGTTCGGCGCACGTGATCAATGAAGTCGACGCCGCGGTGCGCAAGGGAGCCGTGGTGATCCCGTTCCGCATCGAAGACGTGCTCCCGGATGGGGCGATGGAGTACCACCTCCGCACGCGCCACTGGCTCGACGCGTTGACGCCGGATATGGAGCGACACACCGCGCTCCTGGCAGAGAAGATCCACCCGCTCCTTGCCGGTCCGGCGACTCCCGGCCCGACCTACACACCACCACCCAAGCCGATGCCGGAGGGGTTGCCGAAGCGGCGGCGCGGTCCCAAGCGGACGCTTCCGAAGGCTGTGCGCGCGCCGCTGGCTGCCGCCGCACTGCTCGGTCTCGCCACACTCGCCTGGCTCCTCCGGGATAAACCACAACGCGGGACGGAGTTCGTGGTCCGGGAGGTCTCGAGCAGTGGGGGGACCTCACTCTCGGTCCAGATGGTCGGCATTGGCATGCGATTCTTCGAAGGGCCGAAGGTGATGCCGGAGCTGGCACTCCGCAGCTACGCGGATTCCTTCGCAGTCGACCGCAGTCGGTTCCTCTACGCAGAGCTCAAGCTGCGCTACGATGCCCCGGGCCGGGAGTTCACGATCCCGTTCGCCTGTTCCGTCACGCGTGAGGGTGGCACCGAAGTGACGACCCTCAGCATCGTGGCCAAGGTGCAGCCAACGTGGACCGAGAGTTTTCATGCCGGGGGCTACGGACGGGATACGCCGGGGTGGTGGCAACCAGGACGACACGAAGTGCGGTGCACCTATGGCGGCGAGGTGATCTTTCGAGAATGGTTCCGGGTCGCGGCGGGTGCCGAAGCAGGCACTACCGCGGAAGGACCGACGGCGGAGGCGGAGCCCTTGGCGGGCATTCGGGCACGCGTCAAGAGCATTGCCCTCTTCCCCTCTCTGCAACAACTGCCCCCCGAAGAGTCGCGTCAGGGCACGACGACCTTCGAGTCCGCCACGCTACGGTTCATCGGCGCCAGGGTCGTGCTGAGCCATGAGGCGCCGCGCTCCACGATGTCGGCGACGCTGAACTGCCGGTACCTGCGCGGTCGCGACACGGAAGTCGGGCGCGTGACCCTCCCGTATCGGATCCACTCCACGTGGACCTCGTCCTGGGCTGCGATACCCTTCGGGAGAGCAGCGGCAGGATTCTGGCAACCGGGCGAGTACCTCTTCGCTTGCGACGATGGTCGCCGAACCCTTGCCCAGCAGCGCTTCACCATTCGCTGAGTGCAGCGGATCAGGGCCGTGGCAGTCCCTCGCGGGCCGCATCGACTGCCACGGCGGCCGCCGTGATCCGCTGCGCCAGTTCCCGTGCCTCCGCAGCAGCCCGCGCCGCGTCCCCATCCCGCAGCGCCTCGACGACACCCGGAAACTGCACGTTGGCATAGCCGTTGTCGCGATCGGCCGCGAAGATCAGGTTGCGCAGGAAGGGACGCCCCACCAATCCAGCGGGCCGGATCAACTCGAGCTCGACCCGGCGCAGCCGCCGATTCGCCTCGCCAAACGCCGTCACCGGAACATCGCGCCCGAGGGCCGCATCACGGGCCACCACGAACTGCTGGCCTGCGGATTCCAATCGGCGCGCTGCCGTCGCGACCCCATCGAGTTCCCCGCCAATCCCTTCGGCGCCAGGTTCACGACGCGTGCGCTCCACCAGGGTGACCAGATACCCGCCCAGCGCACCATGGTCGAGGGGCACCACCCCGGCGTTCGCAAGCCGCGCCAGGAGGATCGAGGACAGCCGTCCCGCCGCCGCATGACTCAGGTAACCCGGGTCCCCGAAGCGCTCCATCCACGTGTAGGTGTCATACGCCGAGTGATAGACCCCGCCCGGTCCGCCAAACCCGAAGTCAAAGGACGGCAGCCCGAGATGATTGTAGAAGCCGGCGAAGTCGGAGCCACCACCGAGATCGCCCATCGGGGGCTCGGGGCGCTGCGACGTGACCGTGCGGCGTGCCCAGTCCCGATAGACACTGACCGTGTCACCCGGCTGCAGGATGCCACGCACCGACTCTCGCATGAGGCCATGCAGTGAGGCGGTGCCGCTGCTCCCGAACGAGCGCCCCGAGGCCGCCACATCCTGATTCAGATAGGCGACTGCGTTGGCACTGAGGCTGTCGCGCATCAACTCGACCCATTCGGTCGAACCGACGAGTCCCCACTCTTCGGCGTCCCATGTCGCAAAGACAATCGTCCGCAGCGGACGCTCGCCCGCCTTCAGCGCCTCCCCCCAGGCCCGCGCTGATTCCAGGATCGAGACCACCCCCGAGACATTGTCCGCAGCCCCAGGCCCCCACGCATCGCGATGCCCACCGACAATCACCATCTCGTCCGG
>JBBRGR010000144.1:0-5659 GCA_038223815.1 Gemmatimonadales bacterium | reverse complement strand
CCTGGGGCGGCGGCGCTCGCCGCGTCGACCGCCTCGGCGACCTCCGGTGCGGTGGTGACCGCGAAGCGGGCCACGATCTCCCCGGCATCCGAGGGATCGTGGTGGTCGAGGACCGTGCCAGTCGACGAGGACGCAAACTGGCCGGCGGCATATCGTGGCAGCAATGAGGACATCAGGCAGACTCCGCCGGGCGGTGCCGGGTCAGTGCGTCGGTGAGCGCCACACCGGCACGGAGGATGTGTTCGCGCACCAGGCGCGCGGTGCGGACGGCATCGCGTGCCCGGGCGGCCGCGACGATGGCGCGGTGCTCACGGATGGCGCGTGCCGTCCCCCGGGTGAGCACGAGTTGCAGCCGGAGATACCGGTCACACTGCGCATGCAGGCGCGCGATCATCTCGAGCGTCCGCGGACGCTGGGCGGCGCCATACAGGGCGAAGTGGAATGCGCGATTGGCGTCACCCCACTGTGTGGCATCGCCCGAGGCGACGACCCGCTCGAAGCGGGCCGCCTGGTGACGCAGTTGGGCATCGTCCCGGGCGGTCAGCCGCGGCACGGCACGACGCGCCAGGTCGGTCTCGAGGAGCGCACGCACCTCGAACAATTCCGCGACATCCTCCGGCGGGAGGGCCGCGACGATCGCCCCCCGATGGGGCACCAAGGTGACCAGTCCCTCCGCTTCCAGCCGCAACAATCCCTCCCGCAGTGGAATCCGGCTCACCCCCAATTCTGCCGCGAGTGCCTCCTGTCGAAGCGGCGTCCCGACCGGATACATCCCGTCGAGGATCCGTTCGCGGAGCGCATCCGCGGTGGCGGAGGTGAGGGTGCGGCGGGCAATGGACATGATTGTATACAATATCCCGTCACGTGCCGGACGGCAAGGCGGCGAACGGCGCCCGCCGCTCGCCGTTCTCCGTTCTCCGCTTACGGCGCCCGCACGTACACCAGCTTCTGCTCGAGCTTCTTGCCGATGTTCACCGTCAGCTTCACTTCCAGCTCGTTCGCGCCCATCGGCTTGAATTCGCGCTTGACGGAGCCGCCTCCGGGGATGCCCTTCTCCAGCAGGAGCATCTTGCCATGCCACTCGCCCAAGTACTCGACGACGCCCCCCTCCATCTGGGCGACTGGCCGCTTCTTGCCGTCGAGGGTCCATCTTGTCTGGTAGCCCGCCACGTCCGTCGTGACGGCGCTCCCTTCGGCGACGTCGAGGACCAGCGTGCGCGGGACCCGAATTTCGGTGGAGAGCACGCGCAGATTCCCGCCCCCCCCACCTGGGTTGCGCGAGCCCATCCCCCGGCCACCGCCACCACCGCTGCGTCGTCCGCCGCTCGGCGCCGCCGGAGCCGCGGTGGCCGAGTCGGTGGTCGGGGCTGGCGCGGCGGATCGCTGCCCGCCGGGGCCCAGTAGCGCCGCCAAGGCGGGCGGTTGCATTTCACTGCGGGCGGTGTCGATCTGCCAGGTCCCGCCAATCGCGTGGACCATGGCTGGCGTGGGCTTCTCAGTTTGGGCGCCCACGGGAGTGGCAAGGGCGACCAACGCAACCGCGAGCGCGGCGGAACGGATACGAGACACGGGATCTCTCCAACGAAACTGGGTGGGGGGGCAGTGCGGCCTTGCGGCGCCCAAAAGAAGGATACGGTCCCTACGACCAGAAGGTTGACCGCGTGCCCCCCAGATTCGCCTCCCAGCGACCTCCGGGGGTATCGTTGTTCGTGTCCCTTTGCTTCCCTGCCTCGTGGTGGCGCGCCGGTTGCGCCTCTGGCTGGCTGCTCGCCGGCCTCGCGCTCACCCCGCGTGACCTGGTCGCGCAGGAACGGCCGATCGCCTGGTCATTCGCGCGCCCTCCGGCGGCGATGGTGCAGGGGACGATTCAAACCGTGCAGGTGCGCGCCCTGATTCCGCCGGGGTGGCATCTCTACTCGACGGGACAGGGGCCGGGCGGTCCGGTTCCAACCGCCATGACCACGCCCGCTGCGGGCGGCTTCGCCATCGCCGGGATCGTGCGTGCCCCGGAACCCGACATTGCCGAGGACCCCAACTTCGGCATCCTGACGGAGACGTATGCCGACTCGGTACTCTTCCGCGTGCCGATCACCGCCACGGCCACCGGTGCGCAGACCTTCGTGCTCACCATCGCGTTCCAGACCTGCACCGATCGCTATTGCCTGCCGCCTACCGCCGAGACGCTGACCGCGTCGGTCGCAGTCAGACCTGCCGCGCCTGGTGCCATGATGGCCACGGCCGTCCCGCCCGCACCGCCGCCGGTCGTGCCCGTCCTCCCTCCGGCGATGATGGCCAATACCGACCTGCCGACCGCCCCGGCGCGGGTGCAGGCCGCTCCAGCGACGACGCAATCACTGCCGCTCTTCCTCTGGCTCGCCGCGGTCATGGGGGCGCTCTCGCTGCTGACGCCGTGCGTCTTCCCGATGATCCCGATCACCGTCTCGTATTTCACACGGACGGGGGAGCGGGCACACGGCAGCGCCGCGGGCAATGCTCTGGTGTACGCCCTGGGCATCATGGCGACGTTCACGATCCTCGGGATGGCGATCGCGATGCTCGTCGGCGCCGGGGGGATCAATCGATTCGCCGCCAACCCGTGGATGAATCTCCTCGTCACTTCCCTCTTCCTCGCCTTTGCACTCAACCTGTTCGGGGTCTGGCAGGTCTCCCTGCCGAGCGGGCTGCTGACACGTCTCCATGCGGCGTCCACCGGGTCCCGCGGTGGGGAGACCGCCGGGATCCTGGCGATGGGACTGACCTTCACGCTGACTTCGTTCACCTGCACTGCGCCCTTCGTCGGAACGCTTCTGGTGATGGCGGCGCAGGGCAGCTGGCAATGGCCACTCCTTGGGCTGCTGGTCTTCTCCGGCGTCTTCGCGTTGCCGTTCTTCCTGCTGGCCCTCATGCCGCATGCGTTGGCACGACTGCCCCGATCGGGGAGCTGGTTGCACCATGTGAAGGTGATGATGGGCTTCGTCGAGGTGGCCGCGGCGATGAAGTTCCTCGCCAACGCCGACATGGTGCTGCAGTGGGGGGTCTTCACCCGGGATGTGGTGCTCGGGGTGTGGGTCGTCGTCGCAATGGCGGCCGCCGCCTATCTCGCGGGGGCGTTCGGACGCAGCAGCCCTCGGCCCCAGGTCCCGCGCCTGCAGTGGGCCGTTGCGGCCGGCTGCCTCCTGATGGCGGCGTACCTCGGCCGAGGCCTGGGCGGCGCACGCCTGGGCGAGCTCGAGTCGTTCCTTCCCCCGCCAGAAGGCGCCATCCTCACAGGCACCGCAACGGTCGAGGGCGAACTCTCCTGGCTGGTGAATGACTATCCCGGGGCGCTCGCGCAGGCACGCCGCGAGGGGAAGGAGGTCCTGGTCGATTTCACCGGCTACACCTGCACCAACTGTCGCTGGATGGAAGCGAACATGTTCCCCCACCCGGACGTGTCCCAGGCGATGGAGCGGTTCGTCCGGGTGCGGCTCTACACCGATGGCCAGGGTGCCCTCTTTCGCCAGCACCAGCAACTGGAGCTCGACCTCTTCGGCACGGTCGCCCTCCCCTACTACGCCATTCTCGACTCCCTCGGCACGCCGCAGTCGGAGTTCCTCGGCATGACCCGGAAGCGTGAGGAGTTCCTCGCCTTTCTGCACAAGGACACGCCGGTCGCCCTCCAGTAGCGCGCGCCGCATCCTCGGAGTGTTGTGATGATTGCTCGTACCCTGCCTGTCCTTGCTGTGCTCGCGCTCTGCCCGGCCCTGGCCGAACTGCCGGCGCAGGATCAGGTGATCCGTGTGCCGCTGGTGTACCGCGCCCCGGTCGATGGGCAGCCGAAGCCGAACTTCTCGCCGAAAGGCATGCAGGTTCAGCTCACGGCGATCCCGGGGCGCACGGCGCTTCCCCCCGGCGCGGTGCGCCCCGCCAGGCAGGGCATGTTGCAGCTCGGGCCGGACTCGAGTGCGTGGATCCCGGTGCTGGCTACCGCGAGCGCCACGCACCGGCAGGACCTGGTCCAGCTCTGGTTCGACCGGAATCGGAACGGTCGCTTCACGGATGACGGACCGGCGGTCACCGGCGTGCCGACGCGGAATGCCAAGACCGGCGTCTGGTGGACGTCGATCGGCAACATCGAGCTGCCAGTGACATATGGCCCGGGCGTGGTGGAACCCTTCTTCGTGAGCATCTGGATGACGCGGGAAGACTCCACCCCCGCCCCGTCCCTGCTGCGCTTCTCGCGTGGCTCCTGGCGCGCCGGCACGGTGATCGTCCAGGGGATTCCCGCACTCGTGGCCGTCATGGACGCGGACAACAACGCGATCTTTGACGCCAAGGACACGTGGGGCATCCTCGCGGACGCGCTGCCGAAGGCCCAGCAGGCGGTGCTCACCACGACCGAGACCCGTGCCACCAATCGCTTGATGTTCCTCCCGACCGAGGGCAAGGAGCTGGTGCTGGAGTTCCGTGCCCTCTCCCCGGATGGCCGCTACCTCGACGTCGCCGTGGTCGATCGGCCGGTCACTAGCGCGCAGGATCGCGCCCCGGACGACCTGCTCCGTGAGGAACGTGCGCGCCCGCGCGCCACGACACCCGTCATCTGGGCGCACGGTGCCGCCGGACTCGACGCGGCGCTGGTGCAGGCGAAGTCGTCGGGGAAGAAGGTCTTCCTCGACTTCGAGGCGACCTGGTGCGGCCCCTGTCACACGATGGATGAGTGGATCTGGACCGACGCCGAGGTCGCGGCGAAACTGAACGCGGAGTATCTCGGCGTGAAAATCGACGTGGATCTCGAGAAGCCGCTGGTGCAGCGCTTCGGCACCACGGGCTACCCGACGATGATCATCCTCGGTGCCGATGGCAGCGAGCTCCGACGCGTGGTGGAATATCAGTCGTCGGCGATGATGCTGAGGTTCCTCGCGACGCCTTAGCCGCGCACGATCTGCCACGACTCCGAGGCGCCTCGCTCCCGGTCAGGGGCGGGGCGCTTCCTGTTGCGAGAGGCGGAGCAGCGTAATCGCCAGGCGCTTGCTCTTGATCGGCAGCATCCGCAGGTCGGCGGTTTCCTGATCACTGTGGTCGTTCCTGCCGGAGAGACCGATTCCGTCGATGATCATCGGCACGATGCCGTGGATGAACGCCACGTCGGCGGCGCCGGCGCGGGCGGGATCGACGCCACGCACGGCGCCGGTGCCGAGGTCACGCGACACGCGATCATAGAGCGTCAGGAGGCGTGCATTGCCGGCACTTGGCGGAAGCGGGGGATACCCCTCCTTGAAGGTGATCGTGGCGGTGGTATGCGGCAGATGCTGGGCGACGATCTGCTCCATCGCGGCCTGCGTGCGGGCGAGTTGTTCCGCCGAGATGGTGCGGATGTCGCCGGTGACCACAACCTCGCGGGCGATGACGTTGTTCTTCCCATCGGCCTTCCCCGCCGCGCCCTCGGCGTCCACGGTGAGATTCGACCCGCCAAGAATCAATCCGGGATTGAAGGCGAGGAGCGGCTCCCCGGCGAGCGTGCGGTAGAAGGCGGTGAGGATGCGCGAGGCCTCGAAGATCGCGCCGGCACCGATGTCTTCGCGAAAGATCTGGGACGCATGGCCGGCGGTGCCGGTCGTCCGGAGGGTCCAGCCCGTGGCACCCCGGCGCGCCACCACCGCGGTCGCTGGGTCGCCGGCAC
>JBBRGR010000143.1:0-5662 GCA_038223815.1 Gemmatimonadales bacterium | reverse complement strand
CCCTGCCCGGGCATCAGGCGCGGCACCGAGGCGACTGTCCCGATCCCGCCCGGATTGGTGAGCGTCATCGTTGCGCCGGCGAAATCATCCGGCATCAGCTTGTTGGTGCGCGCCCGCTCGACCAGCCCCTCGTAGGTCACGAGGAACTCGGTGAACGACATGGTGTCGGCGCGCTTGAGCACCGGTACCATGAGGCCGCGGCTGCCATCCTTCCGTTCCACGTCCACGGCGAGGCCGAGGTGGGCGTGCTCGGGGACCAACTTGTAGCTGTCGCCGCCGCTCTTGAGCACGCCGGTCCCCATGATCGGGAACTGCTTGGCGCCCTGCACCAGCGCCCAGGCGATCAGGTGGGTGAACGAAAGCTTCTCGCTCCGCCCGGCGGCCTTGAGCGCGCCGTTCACTTCGCCACGGCGCGCCTCGAGGACGCGCACCGGCAGCTCGCGGAACGTGGTGGCCGTCGGGATGGCGAGGGAGGCCTCCATGTTGCGCGCCAGCGCGGCCGCGGGGCCCTTCAGGAGCACCGCGTGGGCCGGGACCGGGACCTCAGGAGCCACCGGGGCCGGGGCGGGGGCCGGGGCACCCGGGGCCGAGGCCGGCCGCTCGAACGGGACGGGAGACTGCTCGTCAAGCAGAGCCTCGAAAATCGCCTCGGCTGGCGGGCCGAATTCGGGCTGCTCGGGATCGGTCGGATGCACGGCTTCTCCAGCTGGGAGTCAGCCTGACAAGATAATCGGGGTCCTCCGCTAGATTTCGCTCCATGCTCCCTCCCTCTCCCGGCCGTCGCGCCGTGGTCGTCGCCGGGCTCCGGACCCCCTTCGCCAAGGCGGGGACGGTGCTGCAGGACGCGACCGCGGTGGACCTCGCGCGGCACTGCACCCGCGAACTGCTCTACCGCACCGAGCTCCCTGGCGACGAAGTGGATGAGGTCATCTATGGTCAGGTGGTGCCTTCGCCGCTGATGCCCAATGTCGCCCGCGAAGTCTCGCTGCTGCCGCAGTTGCCCAGAACGGTGCCGGCCTACACGCTCAATCGCGCCTGTGCCTCGGGCGCCCAGGCGATCTGCAACGCCGCCGACCAGATCATGGCCGGCCACGCGGATGTGATTCTCGCGGGCGGTGTCGAGACGCTCTCCGACGTGCCGATCCTGCACACGCGCAAGTTCTCGCAGATCCTTGCCGCCGCCAGCAAGGCGCGCTCGCTGGGCGATCGCCTCGGGCTCTTCGCGCAGGTGCGTCCGCGCGACCTCGTGCCCGTTGCGCCGGCGATCGCGGAGCCGAGCACCGGCGAGAGCATGGGGCAGTCGGCCGAGAAGATGGCGAAGGAGAATCGTATCTCGCGCGAGGCGCAGGACGAACTCGCCGTGATGAGTCACCAGCGTGCGGCGGCCGCGACCCTGGATGGTCGGCTCGCGCTGGAGATCGCCCCGTGGTTCGGCGGGCGCGGCATGGACCAGATCGTGGACAGTGACAACCTCATCCGTTCGGATACCTCGCTCGATGCGCTCGCGAAGCTCAAGCCGGTCTTTGATCGGCGCTACGGCAGCGTGACGGCCGGCAACGCCTCGCCCCTCACCGACGGCGCGGCGACCACGCTCCTCATGAGCGAGGAGAAGGCGCATGCGCTGGGCTACCGGCCACTGACCGCAATTCGGGCCTACGCCGTCGCGGCCGTGGATCCCGCGTGGCAACTGCTGATGGGACCAGCCTACGCGGTGCCGATCGCGCTCAAGCGCGCCGGCCTCTCCTGGAATGACCTCGGCCTGGTCGAGATCCACGAGGCCTTCGCCGCCCAGGTCCTCTCCAACGTGCAGGCGTGGGGCTCGGCGGATTGGTCGCGTCGCCTCGGCCTCCCGGCCGTGGTGGGCGAGGTGGATTGGGATCGGACCAACGTGATGGGCGGATCGATCGCGATCGGCCATCCGTTCGCCGCGACCGGAGCACGCCTGGTGACCTCGCTCTCGCACGAGATGGCACGCCGCGACGTGCAGTTCGGCCTGATCTCGATTTGCGCTCAGGGTGGGATGGGCTTTGCCATGGTGCTGGAGCGTGTCGGATGAGTGCCTTCACCATCGAACGGCGTGGTGGTGTCGCCATCGTCACCTTCGACACCCCCAATGAGTCGGTCAACAAGATCAGCAAGGCGGTGGGCTGGGAGTTCGAGGATCTCCTCGGACGCCTCGCCGCCGATGAACCCGTCAAGGCGATCGTCCTCCGCTCCGGCAAGCCGGACACCTTCATCGCCGGCGCCGACATCGAGGAGTTCGTCCAGCTCCGCAGCGTCGAGGAGGCCGTGCGCCTCTCGCGCGACGGACAACTCCTGATGCAGAAGGTGGCCGACTCGCCCAAACCGATCGTCGCGGCGATTCACGGGGCCTGCGTGGGTGGCGGGATGGAACTCGCCCTGGCGTGCCACTATCGCGTCGCGTCGGATCACCCCAAGACGCAGCTTGGCCTCCCGGAAACGCAACTCGGCCTCCTGCCCGGCGCGGGCGGCTCGAATCGGCTGCCGCGCCTGATCGGGGCGCGCGCCGCGCTCGACATCATCCTCGCCGGCAAGAATGAGCGCGCGAAGAAGGCCTTCCAGCTCGGCATGGTGGACGAACTGGTGCCCGAGTCGATCCTGCTCGACACCGCGGTCGCCGCGGCGGAGAAGCTCGCCCGCGGCTGGAAGCGTCCACGCAAGGCACGCAGCACCGGCGCAGCACTGCTCGATGGCACACCCCTTGGGCGCCTGCTGGTGTACAAGAAGGCGCGCGAGGCGGTCACCGCCAAGACCGGGGGACACTATCCTGCGCCACTCCGGGCGCTTGAGGTCGTGCGCACGTCGCTGGAGCATGGCATGCAGCGCGGCCTCGAGGAGGAGGCGCAGGCATTCGGCGAGTTGGCGATGACCGATGTCTCGCGTCGCCTGGTGGAGATCTTCTTCGCGACGACCGCACTCAAGAAGGATGATGGCGTCCCGGCCGGCGTGGCGCGCGCCCGGAAGGTGCGTCGCATCGGCGTCGTGGGAAGCGGCTTCATGGGCGCCGGGATCGCTGGCACGGCCGCGCTCAACGCCGGCGTCGAAGTCCGCCTCAAGGATGCCGATCTCGCACGCGTCGGGAAGGGCCTCAAGGCGGCGACGGACATTCTCGCGGCGCGGCTGAAGCGGCGACGCCTCACCCCGCAGGAATATCAACGGCTGCGCGGGCTGCTCTCCGGCAGCGGGGACTTCACCGGCTTCGCGGGGGCACAGATCGCGATCGAGGCAGTATTCGAGGAACTCGCCGTCAAGCGGCAGGTGATCGCCGATCTCGAGGCCTCCGTGCCGAGCGATGTGATCCTCGCCACCAACACCTCGACCATCCCCATTCAGGACATCGCGGCCGGCGCGCGGCATCCGGAGCGCATCCTCGGCATGCACTTCTTCTCCCCGGTCGAGAAGATGCCGCTGCTCGAGGTCATCCCCACCGCGCAGACGTCCGCCGAGGCAATCGTGACGGCGGTCCACTTCGGTCGCGCGATGGGGAAGACGGTGATCGTCGTGGCGGACTCGCCGGGCTTCTGGGTCAATCGCATTCTCTCGCCCTACCTCAACGAGGCCGGTTTTCTCCTCGAGGAAGGCGTGCCGATCGAGACGATCGATGCCGCGATGACCGACTGGGGCTTTCCCGTCGGACCCGTGGCGTTGCTCGATGAAGTGGGTCTCGACGTCGGCGAGAAGGGCGGCAAGGTCATGCATCAGGCCTTTGGCGAGCGACTCGCCCCGTCCAAGGTCATTGCGGCGATGCGTGGCGATGACCGCCTGGGTCGAAAGAATGGCCGCGGCTTCTACTTCTACCAGGATGGCCACAAGACCGGGGCCGACGGCTCCGTCTTCCAATTGCTCGGCGTGCGGCCGGCCGGCGAGGTGGACGTGGCGCGCGTGCAGGATCGCCTCGTCTTCGCGATGCTCAATGAAGCCGCGATGGCGATGAGCGAGGGAGTCGTCCGCACGCCGCGGGACGCCGACATCGGCGCGATCTTCGGGATCGGCTTTCCGCCGTTCCGCGGCGGCCCGCTGCGCACGCTGGACGCGATGGGCGCCGCCGAGGTGGTCGCGCGACTCGAACGGCTGGAATCGGCCCACGGTCCGCGCTTCCGTCCGGCACCGGTGCTGGAGGAAATGGCTCGCACCGGCGGCCGCTGGTACCCGGCTGACGGCCGCTGACTCCGCTCCGTCGACGGGCCATCCTCGCGCTGCTCTCCGCGGCGACCATCGTCTGGTGGCTCGCCCGGCTGGACGACAATTTCTCCGTCCTCGGCCTCGAGGCTGGCGCGTCGTCGGCGCTCGGGCCGCTCCTGCCCGCGCTCTCGGCGGGACTGACCATCGCCATGGCTCTGGTCGTGGTGGACGTCGTCGGTGGCCCGGTCGTCGCGGTCCTGACGGTCATCGCGGTGCTGCTGCTCCCCGACTTCCTCCCGCTCCATCGCACGTCGCTGCTCGGTCCGCCGCTGCTCACCACGACGGTCGCCATGCTCGCCGTGATGCTTGCCGCCCCGCGATTCTCCCTGGCCTATGGCGCCGTCGCGGCAGTCGGTGCGGTGTGGGTCTCACCGGCGGGAACGGGCTTGGTGCTCGCCGCAGTGGGGTGGGCGCTCTGGCAGCCAAGGAATGGTCGCGGTGGTGCGCAGCGTGCATGGCTCGCGGTGCTCCCCACTGCGGTCGCGATGCCCGTCGGGATGCTGGTTGGCACGGCGTGGGCGACCCCCGTCCGCTTCGGCTGGCGCGGCGGCCTTGACCACGTCCTCACCGCCATGGGCGGGGAGTTGGGGGCGCAGCTGGTGCCCGCCATCCCGAGCGGCGCACTGCGGTGGTTCATGGTCGCCGACACCACGCTGATCCTCCTCGCGCTCGTGGCAGTGGGGTGGCAGCAGGCCGCCGCCACGGCGTCCCCGGAGCGACCCCGGCGATTCTATCCTGCAGCCGCCCTTCTCATCGGGTCACTCGTGGCGGGGCTCCTGGCGCGCAGCATGCTGATCGTGGGCACGCCGCTCCCCGACACGGAGGACGTCTTCCCGTTGGCCGTGCTGGCCACGCTCGTCGTGGCGATCAGCGCCTCGGTCCTCTGGCCACGGTGGCGCTGGTGGGGGAAGGGGATCGCCCTCGTCCTCCTGCTGGGATGGATAGGTGCCGCGGTGATGGGGTAAACTACGGGATGCCGCCCATCAAACTTCGCCCCGCCACCATCGCGGATGTGCCGCTCATTCTCGAGCTCATCCGAGGCCTCGCCGAGTACGAGCGGCTGCCGCATGAGGTCGTTGCCACGGAGGACGGGCTTCGTGCGTCGTTGTTCGGGCCGCTCCCGGCGGCCGAGGTCGTGATCGCGGAGCACGATGGCACCGCCGCCGGCTTCGCCCTCTTCTGCCACAACTACTCGACCTTCCTTGGCCGGCGTGGCCTGTGGCTCGAGGATCTGTTTGTGCGTCCCGCGTATCGAGGGGAGGGGATCGGACGTGCACTGTTGATTCACCTGGCGGAGGTCGCCGTGGCACGGGAGTGTGGTCGCCTCGAATGGTCGGTCCTCGATTGGAACGCGTCGGCCATCGGATTCTATCGGTCGCTCGGCGCCGTGGCGATGGATGACTGGACCACGTTTCGGGTGATGGGGGACGCGTTGAGGCGGCTGGCAGCGGGTGGGCAG
>JBBRGR010000142.1:0-5676 GCA_038223815.1 Gemmatimonadales bacterium | reverse complement strand
AGCAGGACCCCGGCCGTCGCCACGACGACCGGGGGAATCGGCAACGGTACCGTCGCGAGGATCCGGGCCAGCCGATCCGCGGGGCGAGTCCCCCGAAAGTGCACGGCGATCAGGAGCGCGAGCGTTGTCGCCAGCACGGTGGCGACCGTCGCCACCGCGAGGCTCCACGCCATGTTGCGCAAGAGGGTCGGGTCGCCGAGTCGCGCCGCGAGCTGCGTGAGGGAGAAGCCGCCCTCCACCGCGCCCCCGGCGGCGAGCACACCGTATGTCGCGCCCACGAGCACAGGCGATGCGAGCATCAGTGCGACCAGACCGACACCCCAGCGCCGCTCGGTCACGGGGCCGTGCCCCGGATGCGCGTGCGCCACGTCGCCACCACGCGATCATGCCACGCGGCGTCGATCTCGGGGCGGGCGTACCGCGCGAGCGAATCCGCCGACAGTCCCCCCGTCGCCTGGCGCAGGGAATCAAAGCGCGCGCGCCACGGCACCGGGAGTCGAGCACGGGCGAGGACACTCCCATCGGCCCAGACCTCGGGGCGCGCCTTCTCGTACTGCGCTTCGGGGCTCAGGAGAAAGTTCGCCAGCACCATCGCCCCCGCAATGTTGGTGGCATTGGCGGGAATCCCGAGGTAGTGCGTGTTGGCGATGGTGCCGTCGCGGAGCAGGAGCGCCCGCGAGGTGGCCGGGAGGATCCCCTGACGGATCTTGGCCAGCACTTCGTGCTGATTGTTGCTCATGGAGAAATCGATTTCGCCATTGGCGAAGAGCCGATGCAGGTCGGCCACCCCGGGCGGGAAGGCGGTCCCTCCGCGCCAGAAGGCCGGACGCGTGCGCTGGAGCCAGGCGAAGAGCGGTGGCGAGGCCGCGTCCCACTTCGCCTCCGAGAAGCCGCCCTGCAGTCCCGCGACGCCGCCGTTCGTGGCGTAGAGCACGATCTTGTGGAAGGTGGCACCGGCGAAGCCCTGATCGTGGGTGAACCGACCGGGATGTGCCAGGATCCACTCGGACAACTCCGCGACAGTACGCGGCGGCGAGGGGGTGCGCACCGTGTCGTAGATGAGTGCAAACTGGACGCGGCCCCAGGGCGATTCGAATCCGTCGGGACGGCGTTCGAAGTCATGACTCACGATCGGCGACGCGGAATCCACCAGCGCGGCCGAGGGGAGGCGGCCGGCCCAGGGACCGAACAGGAGCGAATCACGCTGCAGGGCAGCGAAGGTCTCGCCGTTGATCCAGACCAGATCGGCCGTCCCGCGTGCGCGGCTGGTCTGCTCGAGTCGGAGTTGATTGACAATGTCGGGACCCTGCCCTTCGATGGCCTGGAGGGTGATGCCGAACTGCGCGGCGAGTCGTGGGGTGACCCAGTCATCGACATAGGCATTGATGGCCGGATCGCCGCGCCACATCCGCCAGCGCACAGTCGTTCCGCGTGCCTGCGCTGCAATCGCATCCCACGGCGCGGTGCGCACCTCGACCACGGACTGCTCCGGGGTGGAGCAGCCCAGGACGACCCACCCCACGGCAAGGACGATCGCGCGCCTAGAACGCATAGCGCGCCGAGAGCTGGACTTGGCGCGGCCGGCCAGGGCTCTTCAGCACGATCGGATCGCCGGGCCGCCCCAGTTGCGTCCGGGAGCCACCACCCGGAATGCCATTGGCGAAGTTGCCCCACTCCGTCCCGTTGAGTGCATTGAAGACGTCCGCGCGCACGTCAAGTGCGCCGGCGCGCAACGGGAGGCGGTAGGCGGCACTCGCGGAGAGCTCGAAGAAGTCTGGCAGGCGCTCACCATTCCGTGGCACGCCGGCGAAGCGATCATGATTGCCGACGAAGCCATTGCCGAAGATGGCGCCGGATCCGTCGAGGTCCCGGAAATTCGCGACCCGATTGACGGGCAGCCCAGTCTGGTAATCCGCGATGATCGCCAGCGAGAGCGTCGGCGTTGCCTCGAGGAGCGAGCGGACCGTCACCTTGTGCCGTCGATCATTGACGGCCCACGCGTACTCGGCGGCGTAGTCATTCCCTCGCGTCGCGTTGAAGTTGATGTCTTCCGTGTCGTTCTTGGCTCCCGACCAGACCCAGTTCGCGTCCAGCGTCCAGCGGTCGGAAAATGCCCGGCGTGCAGAGGCATACAATCCGAGGAAGCGGCTGCGTCCCCCCGACTCCGTGGTGGTGAGCCGGCGGTAGGAGCCGACCGCCGGTGGCACCGGTCGGAACGGATCGCCGAACGCGGTGGACCGATCGATCGAGTCTGCAGGGGTCAGGGCCCGGCGGATGGGGTTCAGATCCCAGGAACGGGGCAAGCCCCGCGTGTCATTGAGCACGAGGTCGACCGAGACGCCCCAGCGGGGACTGAGCTGCCGCTGCCAGCCGAGGGTGGCCTGCCAGGCGGTGGGTTGCTCGAGGCCGAGCGCGAAGGCCTCGCGGATCTCGCGCGGTGGCAACTGCCCGCGCAGCGCGTCGAGGTCGGCAGCACGGGGACCCGTGCCGAAGGCCGGCGGGGGAAAGCCGGTCCCCTCCGCAAAGGTCACCACGGCATTGCCCGCGGGGCCAAACTGGACGGCATCGGAATAGATCGCGTATGGCAACTTGGCGGTGTAGCGTCCGAGCGACCCGCGGAGGACGGTCGTCGGCGACGCGTACCAGTTGAACGAGACGCGCGGCTGGAAATTGTTGAGGTCGGCCGTGCTCTGGCCACGCGACGTGATGTCATCGTAGTCCCATCGGAGCCCGCCGATCACCAGCAGGTTCGGTCGCACCTTCCAGCGGTCCTCCACGAAAGCCCCGTACACGGTTTGTGTCAGGTCGACCTGCTGCGGGTTCGCGTCGATGGTGTAGTCGCGGACGCGGACCGTGGCCGGGATATCGGCAAAGGCGAGCAGGCTGCCGCGCGGGAGGATGTTGCCGTCGTTGTAGACGGTGTACGCCCCGTTGGGATTGGTCGACGAGCCGGTCAGCCGGAAGGATCCGCGGATCAGGTCGGCCCCGAGGGAAAGGGTGTGACGCGCCCCGAGGGAGAGGGTGAGGACGTCGCGGAGCTGCAGTTGCCGCTCGGTTTCGTCGAAGATGAAGTTGCTGGACCCGACCACGGCCTGCGGCGTCCCATCCGGCGCGACGATGGTGACCTGCGGCCGCGAGAAATCACTGCGCGTCGGCGGGAAGTACCAGCGGTACGTGCCGTACTGCGCCGAGAACAGATGCGACCCCGTCCCATTGCGAAGGGCGCTGCGATGGGTCAGCGCGGTGATCGAGCCGATGCGCCGTGTGGTGATGTCCGCCTCCGGCACGACGATGCCGCTGCCATCGCCGGCCCGCTGCACGTCGCTGACGGCAATGCGCAGCGTGGTGGTCTGCGTCGGAGACCAACCATGGTCCAGTCGTCCGAACAGCTTCACCTTCTCGCGCAGTTCGGATCCTGTGAAGGTCGTCAGCGCGGTGGAGGCCACGCGACTCTCGGTCTCGCGGCCGTATTCGCCCGCCACGGAATAGAACGTCCGATCGCGTCGGAGGGCGCCGCTCGCGGAGCCCCCGAATTGCAGGCGTCCGAAACTCTCCTGCTGAGCTGCGACGATGGCAGGGTCGGCACCATCAGGCACCCGGTTGCGGGCGTCGAGTGGGCGTCCCGGGCGCCAGGTGGCGAAGAGCTCCCCCTGCCGCCGATTGCTCCCGGCGATCGTGACCAGGTCCACCACCCCGTTGGCCGAGCGTCCCTGCGCGGCGCCGTACCCGTTCGCGAACACCGAGAGTCGTGCGAGCGCCGCCAGTGGCAACTCGACGCGGGGTCCCCCGAGGAATCCCTCGTTGTTGTCGAGCCCGTCCACGAGATAGGGGGTGGTGATGGAGTTGGCGCCGTTGATGCTGAGCGGGGGGGCATCGCCGAAGAAGCCGGTGGACTGCGCGACGCCTGGAATGCTGTAGGCGAGCGTGAGCGGGTCGCGGGCATCGGTGGGCAAGGCCCGCAGCTCCGCCCATTCGATCGCGCCGCCCGTGACCGCATCCTCCGTGTTGAGCATAGGACGCTCCCGCCGCGCGACGACGCTGAGGGCATCGAGCACGACGCGCGCTTGCATGGTCACCGCCACCGGGGTGGTCGACCCGGCTGGGCCGCTCCGGACCGCCAGTGCGAGCGGGGCGTAGCCCGGCCGTCGCAGCAGCATGCGGCCGGCGGTCTCTGCCGGGACACGCAGCAGGAAATGCCCGTCGCGATCCGTCTCCACCGGCGGGCCTCCGTCGAACTGGATCGTGACCCCGGCGAGCGGTTGCCCCTGTTCGGCGCGGACGGTGCCCCGGAGCGAGGCGGTCGTCTGGCCACGTGCCGCGATCGGCACCATCAGGGCAGCAAGCAGGGCGAGTGATCGGGACAACGGCACGACGGCCTCCACGGCAGGGAAAGGGTGCGGGAACTCTTCCGATACGCCGGTGTGCGACCCACGGTTCCCACGGATCCCACGGCACCGATTCCCCGACGGCAGGTCCAAGCTATCTTCGCAGGGTCGCCACCGCATCCCGGCGTCACTCCCACCCTTTGCCCAGGTCATGTCGTGGACCTTCCCTATCGTCCTCGTCGGCTTCGTCGCTCGGCCGCGCTGCGCGCGATGGTGCGTGAGACCGTGCTCGCGCCCGGTCACTTCATCGCGCCCCTTTTCGTGGTCCACGGCGCCAGCGTGCGCCATCCGGTGGGGTCGATGCCTGGGGTGCACCAACTCTCCGTGGATGGGATACTGGACGCCGAGGTCGACGCGCTGGTCGCGGCCGGGATTCGGGCCGTCATCCTCTTCGGGCGTCCGACCGTGAAGGATCCTGTCGGCCACGAGAATTTTGCGGCGGATGGGATTGTCGCGCAGGCCATCGGGCGACTCAAGGCGCGCCATCCGGAGCTGCTGGTGATGACCGATGTCTGCTGCTGCGAATACACCGACCACGGCCACTGCGGCATCCTCACGCCCGAGGGAGGCGTCGACAATGATGCCACGCTGGACATCCTGGGGCGTGTGGCAGTGGCGCACGCGCGCGCGGGCGCGGACGTGCTGGCACCGAGCGGGATGATGGACGGCATGGTTGCCGCCCTGCGCGAGGCGCTCGATGCCGCAGGCTTCGGCGAGCGTGCCATTCTCAGCTACGCGGTCAAGTATGCATCGGGGTACTACGGCCCCTTCCGCGAGGCGGCGGGGAGTACGCCGTCGTTCGGGGACCGGCGGCAGTATCAGATGGATCCGGCCAACCGGCGCGAGGCGGGACGCGAGGCCGACCTCGACGTGGCCGAGGGCGCCGACATGCTGATGGTGAAGCCGGCGCTGGCCTATCTGGATATCGTGCGGGAGGTCCGTGATCGCAGCGACCTGCCGCTGGTCTGCTACAACGTGAGTGGAGAGTATGCGATGGTGAAGGCCGCTGCCGAACGGGGATGGATTGACGAGCGTCGCGTGGTGCTCGAGACGCTGCTCGGCATGCGTCGCGCCGGGGCCGATGCGATCATCACCTATCACGCGCTGGACGCGGCGCGCTGGCTGGCCGAGGAGGCGTCGTGACCGCGGTCAGGACGTCCACCAGCGCATCCGAGCGACTCTTCGCCGAGGCGGCTCGGTATTTCCCCGGCGGGGTCAATTCGCCGGTGCGCGCGTTCCGCTCCGTTGGCGGCACGCCGCGATTCATCGCGCGCGGGGAGGGTGCCTGGCT
>JBBRGR010000141.1:0-5679 GCA_038223815.1 Gemmatimonadales bacterium | reverse complement strand
TCCGAGCGGATTTACGGGGAAGGGTCAGGATGGTCCGCTCGGCAGTTGGCCTCCCACCTGGAGGTCTTCCCGGAGGGTCAACTCGTCGCGGTGCGCCCCGATGGTGACGGGGAGCGGATCCTGGGGATGGCCGCCTCCTTGATCATCGCGTGGGACGACTACGAACTCACGGACAGCTGGCGTGACTTCACCGACGCGGGGATGTTCACCAACCACGACCCAGTGCACGGGCGGACGCTCTACGGCGCCGAAGTGATGACCGATCCGACCGCACGGGGACAGGGCTTCGGCTCGGCCCTGTACCATGCTCGGCAACGGCTGGTCGAGCGGCTTGCCCTGCGCCGCATTCGTGCGGGCGCCCGCCTCCGTGGCTACCATCGGGTGGCCGCAACGATGACGGCCGCGGAGTATGTCGACGAGGTGGTGGCCGGAATGCGCCGGGATCCGACGCTGTCGTTTCAGCTGCGCCGGGAGTTCAAGGTCATCGGGGTCGTCGGCAACTATTTGCGCCAGGACCCGGAAAGTCTGGGATATGCTGCCGTGATTGACTGGGAGCCCGCTCGTCCGGCGACCACCGGGGAGGCACCATGACCTTGCAGGCCCATCAAGCACGCGTGGACGCCTGGATCGCCCAGTTCGAGGAGGGCTACTTCGATCCCCTCACCAACATGGCGCGACTCGCCGAGGAGGTGGGCGAGCTGGCGCGCGAGGTGAACCATCGATTCGGGCAGAAGACGAAGAAGCGCGACGAGCCCGATGGCAATCTGGCGATGGAGATGGCCGACATCCTCTTCGTGCTGATCTGCATGGCGAATCGGGAGGGGATCGACCTCCAGGATGCGTTCGACCGCATGATGACGAAGGTGGAGTCACGCGATGCGGAGCGCTGGACCAGGAAGCGCACCGAGAACCGAGGACCGAGGACCGAAGAATGACCATGACGTGGAAACGGCCGGGGGCCCTCCTTGCAGCCGCACTCTTCGCGGTGGCCTGTGCCGCACAGCAGGCACCGCTCGCTCCCGAGGCGATGCGGGCGACGATGGACTCCTTGGCCACACGCGGCGACAGCGTCGGGCTCGCCCAGCTCGCCCAGCGGCAATGCAACGCCGATTCCGCCGAAGTACCCCGCACCTGCCTGGAGGACTATTTCGTGACGCTCGCCGCGGCGGGGCGCACCGCCCTCTCCCTCGGCGCACTCGCTGCCCTCGGGCGCGAGCACGAGGATGTCGAGCGCGACGGCCACGGCTACACCCACGTGATCGGGATTCGCGCCTGGCAACCCGGCGACGATGTGGGCACCGTCTTCCGCTCGTGCAATGGGCTCTATCAGTCCGGCTGCTACCACGGGGTCATTCAGTCCTACCTGACGGCATCCGGCACGCTTGACTCGACCCGTGCGGTCACGCTCTGCGGCAGCGTCGCCCCGGAGGTCAAGGACCTCTGGTTGCGTTTCCAGTGCGTCCACGGCCTGGGGCACGGCTTCGAGATGGCGCTCAACTGGGACCTGCCGGCCGCGCTGACACGGTGCGACTGGCTGGAGAATGGCTGGGATCGGGAATCGTGCTATGGCGGGGCCTTCATGGAGAACGCGGTCGCTTCGATGCCGGGTGGACACCACGTCTCTGTCCGCGCGCTGGAGCAGTCGAGTGCCGCGCCCGCCGCGGATCATTCGGCGCACGGGGGACACGCACCACCACTCGGCGCGATCACCTTCAAGATGCGCGACTCAACCGACGCGCTCTATCCCTGCTCGGTCACCGCGCCGAAGTACCGACGTGCCTGCTACCAGCTGCAGGGTGGCATCATCCTCGGATTGACGGGGAGCCGCTTCGACAAGGCCACCGAGCACTGCGATCGCGTCCCGTCGAACTGGCGCCCGCTCTGTTACCAGAGCCTCGGCACCAACGCGAGCGGCATGTCCCTGCAGAATACCGCGAAGGCGATCAGGTACTGCTCCAACGGCGATCCCGACTACCAGCCCTATTGCTTTGTGGGGGTGGTGAAAAATTTCGTCGACATCACCGCGAACCCGGCGGATGGCATCGCGTTTTGTCAGGATGTGCCGTCGGGGGCCAATCGGAAGCAGTGCTTCTTTGCGGTCGGCGAACAGATCTCGGTGCTGCATCCGACCGAGATCCCGGTGCGGGAGAAGCTCTGTGCCACGGCCGGTCTGGTTGGTGAAGAGCCGTGTCGACAGGGGGCGGGAGTCGGTCCGAAGGGGTAGCGCGTCGGCCTACTCCCAGGATTCCGGGAGCGCCTCGAGTTCGGCGAGAATCGCCAGATAGCTGTCGTGGCGTGCCGCGGGAATCGCGCCTGCCTCCACTGCGCCACGGATCGCGCAGCCCGGTTCAATCCGGTGGAGGCAGTCGCCGTACTTGCAGCTGCCGACGAACTCGCGGAACTCGGGGAAGCAGGAATCGAGTTCGCCACGCGCCAAGTCCCACACGCCGACCTCGCTGAATCCAGGCGTATCCACCACGAAGCCGCCACCCACCATCGGGATCATCGTGGCGGTGACGGTGGTGTGGGTGCCCCGCCCGACCTTGGCGGAGACCGCTCCGATCCGCAGGCCGAGCCCCGGCTCGAGCGCATTCAAGAGCGACGACTTCCCTGCCCCGCTTGGTCCGGTCAACACCGAAATCTTGCTCAGCAATTCCGCACGCAGTTGCTCCACGCCTTCGGTCCCGCGCGCCATGGTTGGCAGCACGCGGTAGCCCGTGGCGCGGAGATGTTCCACGATCGGTGCGGCCGAGCCAATGTCGGTCTTGTTGACGACGACCCAGCAGGGAATCTCGTTGGCCTCGGCAACCACAAGCAGTCGATCCATCAGCTGCGGGATCGGATCGGGATCGGCGGCAGCAATGACGACCACGACCTGGTCCACGTTCGCGGCGACCGGGCGCGTGCCGCGACCATCAGGGACTCGGCGCGCGAGCAGCGAGCGCCGGGGCTCGACGCCGGTGATCGCGAGCGTCTCTTCGGCGAGCGTGGTTGGATCGAGGGTCACTCGGTCCCCGGCGATGGCGCGATCTTCGGCGCGCTTCGCCTTGCCGCGCAGGATGGCGACATGCTCGCGCCCGTCGAGCAGGATGCGATAGCTGCCGCCCTCCCGGGCCAGCACGACCCCGACCGGCGCGCTCAGAAGTCCTCCGGGCGGCCGGCGGCGATCAGCTCGTCGAGCTGGGCCTTCACGTCATAGAGGGAGAGGGCGCCGAGGCGGGCGCTGGCGTCGTCGGGGGTGTCGCCCCAGACGAGGTAGTCGCTCTCGAGGTGGCTCTCGGGCGCATCCCCGCTGGCGTCCCAGCGGAGGAAGAGGAGCGCGCCGCCGAAGCGGCCGCGCGCATCGGGATCCTCGTCCACCCAGAGGGCCACCGAGTAGGCCCGGCCGTCGCTCCCGCTGAACGCCGCCGCACGGTCGTGCGCGGCCATGTAGCCCCCGAGGGTGAATTCCGTCACGAGCGACGCAATCCTTCCTTGACCACGTTGCCGAGAATGAAGGCGATGTTCGCGGGGCGCTCGGCGAGGCGGCGCATCAGGTACGGATACCACTGGGTCCCGAAGGGCACATAGACCCGCATGCGGTACCCCTCGCGCACCAGCTGATCCTGGAGGTCGCGCCGCACGCCGTACAGCATCTGGAATTCGAACCGGTCCCGCGGAATCTCGCGCTCGGCAACGAAGCGCTTCACCTCGGCGAGCATCACCTCATCGTGGGTCGCGATCCCCGGATAGTTGCCATCGACCAGCAGCCGGTGCATGAGGCGGATATAGTGCGCGTCCACGTCCTGCTTGTCGGGGTAGGCGACATCGGCCGATTCCATGTAGGCGCCCTTGCAGAGGCGGATTCGCGCCCCAAGCTCGATCAGATGCTCGACGTCCGCCGTGGAGCGCCGCAGCGCGGACTGGATGACGACACCAGTGTGCGGGCGCAGCGCCACCGGCACCTGGTGCTCGTAGAAGTCGAGGGTCCGCTGCGTGTAGGCCGACCCTTCCATGTCCATCCGGACGAAGGCCCCGGTTTCCTGGGCGACCTCGAGCACCGCGGTGATGTTTCGCAGACAGAGCGCTTCGTCGATGTCGAGCCCCATCTGGGTTGGCTTCAGCGACGCATTCACCTCGAGCCCGGCCTGCTGCATCCCCCGGAGGATGGCGATGTAGGCATCACGCGCCGCATCGGCCTCGGCGGGCACATGAACACTCTCCCCGAGGAGATCAAGCGAGGTCGTGATCCCGCGGGGCTGCAGCGCCTTGGCGGCCTCGAGTCCGGTGGCAATCTCCTCGCCAGCGACGAAACGCGAGGCAAATTTCTTGGCGAGGCCGTTCCGCCGGACAAAGTTGAAGATCGACTTCTGTTCGGAGAGCCACAGCAGGCCAGAGCGCATCATCGGAGGGTGGTGCCTCAAATCAGGGACAGGGCAGACCGCCGGAGCAGCCGCGAGCGGCGGAAAAGTAGCCGCGCGGATCACCTTGTGCGGGGGGAACAAACCCGCGATCCTCAGGCGCTCTCCTCCCCAGCCTACTCACCCTCGCCCCTCACCTGAACCTGCGCGCCGGGAGCCCCCTCGACCGTGACGACGCCCCAACCAGTCGGCTACGCCCGCACGCTGGGCCTCTTTTCTGCCACGATGATGGTCATCGGCGGCATCATCGGCTCCGGGATCTTCCTCAATCCTTCGGTGGTCGCGGCACGGATGGGGAGCCGGAACGGGACGTTGCTGGTCTGGCTGCTCGGAGCGGTGATCGCGCTGCTCGGGGCATTCGTGTTCGCCGAGCTGGGGCGGCGGCGCCCCCGGGCGGGCGGCGGCTATGCCTACCTCCGCGACGCATTCGGCCCTTTGGCAGGATTTCTCTATGGCTGGGCGCTCCTGTTGATCATGGCGACCGGCGCCATTGCCGCCGTCGCGATGACGTGTGCGGGGTATGCCACGGCCCTGCTGGGATGGCCCACCTCCACCCAGCAGCCGCTCGCCGCCGGCGCGATCCTGCTCCTGACGGGTGTGAACGTCGTGGGCGTGAAGCCCGCCGCGTGGACCCAGAACGTCTTCACCGTTCTCAAGTTGCTGGCGATCGCCCTGCTCGTGGTCGCCGCCTTCACGGTCTCGGCCAACCCGGTGCAAACCGCAGCACCGTTGCCCTCCGGTTCGCTCCTCCTCGCGGTCGGTGCGGCGCTGGTCCCGGTGCTCTTCGCCTTCGGTGGCTGGCAACAGACGAACTTCATCGCGGAAGAACTGCGTGACCCTGAGCGCGACCTCCCCCGGGCGCTCATTCTGGGGGTCCTCGGCGTGGTGGTCGCCTACCTGCTGGTGAACATCGCATACCTGCGGGCGCTCGGCCCGATCGGCCTGGCCAACAGCAGCGCCCCGGCCGCCGAGACGATGGCGGGGATCGCCGGGGACGGCGGCCGCCGACTCATCTCGGCCGGGATCGTCGCCTCGACCTTCGGCTTTCTCAATCTGGTGATCCTCGTCTCGCCGCGCGTCTATCAGGCGATGGCGCGCGACGGGCTCTTCTTCGCCTCCTTCGCACGGCTGCACCCGACCTGGCGCACGCCCGTGGCGGCGATCCTCGTCCAGGGCGCCTGGGCGATCCTGCTCCTGTTCTCCGGGACCTACGGCGCATTGCTGGACTATGTCGTCTTTGCGGACTGGATCTTCTTCGGGCTCACGGCGGCCACGCTCT
>JBBRGR010000140.1:0-5698 GCA_038223815.1 Gemmatimonadales bacterium | reverse complement strand
GGATCCCGCGGCGAGGACCCCGCGCCCGTGCATCACCCGATCGAGGATCGCGGGGATGTTGACGGCGTGATTGATCGCCTGCCGGACGCGCAGGTCGGCGAGTGGTCCGCGGGTGGTGTTGATGGCGACGTACACCGCCCGCATGGCCGCGCGGCGTTGCAGCACCCGATCCGTGGCGGCCTCCCACGACACGGTTTCACTCACGGGGATCTCCACCACCGAGAGGCGACCGGACTCGAATTCGGCGCCTTGGGTGAAGGTCTCGGGGATGATCCGGACGCGGAGCGTGTCGCTCGCACTCGGGCCACCCCACCAGGCGTCATTGCGGGCGAAGACCAGGAGGTCATCGTGGGACCAGCGCACGAAACGCCACGGGCCGCTGCCGACGGGGGACTCGCCGAAATCGTCCGGGGTCGGCGTGGGGACGATCGCGGCGACCGGCATGGCGAGCAGCTTCGGGAAGATGTTCAGCGGCTCGGTCAAGCTGAAGGCGATCGTCGAGTCGTCGAGCAGCTGCAGGCCGGTGAGGCGTTCGGCGCCGGAGTCCGCCACGGCGGCCGCGCCCAGGATGGGAAGGAGCGGCCAGATCCGGCCGCCCTCACTCCGCATCCGGAGGGCGCGATGAAAGGAGGCCACGATGGCGTCGCGGTCCACCGGGCGGCCATCATGAAAGCGGACGCCCGCGCGCAGGCGGAAGCTCCAGGTGCGGCCATCTGCCGACGGCCACCACGCCGTGGCAAGTCCCGGGACCAGTCGACCATCGGGATCGAACTGGGTCAGGTTGTCGAAGAGCAGGGCGACCGCCTCCCCGGTGGGGACGTCGGTCGACAGCGCCGGGTCCAGGGAGCGCGGGTCGGCGGTCCAGTAGTAGGTCAAGCCGGGAGGGATTCCGCTCCCGCACGCCACCGTGAGGAGGGTGAGGAGCGCGGCGATGGCGCGGGGCATCGGGCTCCGATGGGGCACGGGGACGTTGGCGTAACCCCTTCAACTAACCAGATTTAGGAAATGCGGTCAATGTCGGCTTCGCCCACCCGTCGGACCCCAGCCCTCGTGCGCTGGGGGATGGCCTTCGCCCTCCTCGTCGCATGGGGGGGGCAGGCGGCAGGCCAGGACGCCCCTCTGATCGTGCGCAACCTCTCCTTCGATGGCAACACGGGGCTGGATGATGTCACCCTCGCGGCGGCCATCAGTACCACGAATTCGTCGGCGCTGGCGCGCTGGAAGTTCATCCGCGGTTTGGGCCTCGGGGAGAAGCGCACCTTCAACGAGCTGGAATTTCGACGCGACGTGGAGCGGTTGCAGGCGCTGTACCGGAGGGCAGGGTACCGCGAGATCGCCGTGGACACCGTGGTTCGTCGGACGCTCAAGGACGTCGACATCACGATCCAGATCACCGAGGGCGAACCCCTTCGCCTGACCGAGCTCACGCTGCTCGGCCTCGACTCGCTGGAGGACCGCGAGCGCCTCCTCCGCGACCTGCCCATTGCCGTGGGCGATGTCTTCTCCCGCTTCACCATCTCCGAGACGCGTGATACCATCCTGTCGCGCCTCTGGGACTTGGGCTATCCGAGTGCGTCCGCGCCAGCCCCCCGCCACATCGAGGATGTCGGGCAGCATGTCGGACAGGCAATCCTGGAGTTCCGTCCGGGGCCCCCCGCCATCTTTGGCGAGGTTCGGGTCTTCCGGGTCTCGGGCGGGGCCGAGGTCGACTCGGGCTACATCGCCTCGCTGGTGTCGGCACGCCCGGGCAGGCGGTATCGGTATCAGGAACTCTACCGCTCCCAGCGCAGCCTCTACGGCTCGGAGCTCTTTCGCTTCGTGTCGGTCGGGATCGACACTGCCCGCTTCATGCCCGGGGACACCGTGGTGCCGCTGGCCGTCGGCGTCATCGAGGGGCGGGCGCATCGTGCCCGCGCCTCGACCGGGTTCGCGACCAACGACTGTTTTCGTTTCGGGGCCGGGTGGACAGCGCGGAACTTTCTCCACTCCGGGCGCCTGCTCGACATCACGGGCCGTCTGTCGAAGATCGGCGTCGGCGATCCGCTCGACTTCGGCGCCGCGAAGTCGATCTGCTCGCCGCTGCGCGACGACTCGGTCGGCTCTCGGCTCGCGAACTACGCGCTCAACGCCTCGCTGCGACGGACCGGCTTTCTCTCGCCCGACAACACGCTCACGCTGTCGCTCTTCGGGGAACGGCGCAGCGAGTACAAGGTCTTTCTGCGCGAGGAGATCGGCACCGCGCTCACGCTCACGCGCGAGACGGCGGTGCGGATCCCGGTGACCCTGTCGTACCGGCTTGCCTACGGCCAGACCGAGGCGAATGCCGCCTCCTTCTGCGCCTTCTTCAACGCGTGCGTGGCCTCCGACATCGCCCAGCTCCAGGAGCGGCGCGTCCTGGCCACGCTCGGCCTCAGCGCTGAGCGGGTGCGGGTCAACAACTACCTCGATCCGACGCGGGGTTCGATTCTCTCGATCGAGGGACTCGTGTCGTCGCGCTACATCGGCAGCTCGCCGCTGCAGCAATTCACCCGGATCGTGGGCGACGCCGCCGGCTTTGTCCCGCTCACGCGCGCCATCACCCTTGCGGGCCACCTTCGGCTGGGGGCCGTCTTCTCGCCGCAGGTCGATCTGCGCTCCGGTCGCCAGAGCTTCGTGCCGCCGGAGCAGCGATTCTATGCCGGTGGCCCGAACGATGTCCGTGGCTATGATCGCAATGAGCTCGGGCCGGTGGTCTATGTCGTGCCGGCGGACTCGGTGACCGATGACGGCGACTTCCCGCAGTCTGCCGCGCGCATCTCGGCGACCGGGGGCAATCGCCTGGCGATCGCGAACCTCGAACTGCGACTTCCGTCGCCTGTGTTTCGCCAACGGCTTCGCTTTGCCGCCTTCGCCGATGTGGGCGCGCTCTGGGACGGGGCGGGCACGGCACGCCTCCGGATGACGCCGGGCGCTGGCGTGCGGATCGCGTCACCCCTTGGGCCGATCCGTTTTGACGTGGGCTACAATCGCTATCAGCTCGAGTCCGGGGCCGTGTACACGACGAACGCGGCGGGCGACCTCGTGCTGGTGCGGGAGAATTTCGTGCAGGAGCGTACCCGCCCGCGCTACACCTTCCACTTCTCCGTGGGACAGGCGTTCTGATGCGTCGCGTGCGTCGCTACCTGACGGCGGGGCTCGTCCTCCCCCTGATGGTCCTCGCCTGCGGTCTCCTGGGCACGGCGGCGGCGGTGCTCTGGTCGCCGCCCGGCCAGCGCCTGCTCTCGCGCCTGCTCACGGCGACCATCTCGGCCCGCGTGGCGGGGCGGGTCGAGATCGGCAGCATCCGCGGCGTGCTCGTGAACCATGTGGTGCTCGAAGACGTGGCGGTGCGGGACTCGCTGGACAACGTCGTCCTGACCGCCGAGCGGCTCGAGGCGCGCTATGCGCTGTCGGATCTCCTCGCCGGTCGATTGATCTTCCGGGAGATTCGCGTCGAGCGGCCGACGATTCACCTGATTCGCCTCCGCCGCGAGCGCTGGAACTACGAGGAAGTCTTCCGGACCGCGGCGAGTGAGGGCGGCCCGCCGCCGCGCGTCGAGCTGCACGACCTCGTGATTCGCGGTGCCACCATTCGCGTCGAGGTCCCGACCGAGCCGAAGCCGCCCAAGCTCCCGATCTCCCGCCATGCGGCGCCTCCCGCGCAGCCGGACGTCGAGGCCGGCGCGGACGGGCTGGTGCGGATCTACGAGCTGTCGCAGCTCGATGCCCGGCTTCCGCTGGTCCGGATCTCGACCCCGGCGCGCGAACCGATCCTGGTGCAGATCGCCTCGCTCCGCGGCCAGCTTTCGGATCCGGCGATCACCATCATGGCGCTGGAGGGCGACATCGTGACCGCGGGGGATTCGCTCCGCTTCCGCTTTGATCATGCGGCCCTGCCGGGGACCACCGTCGCGGGGGAAGGGGCGGTGCGCTGGCCGCGCGACACGGTGCTCTTCGACTGGGCGCTGCGGGCGGACACCGTGGACCTCGAGGATCTGCGATTCATCTCGCCCGATTTCCCGTCGTGGCAGGGGAGTGGTCGCGTCGTGGCGCGGTCGATCACCGGCACCCGGACCGAGTATCAACTTGACGACCTCGTGCTCGGCCAGGGGGCCGCACTCGCGGTGGGGAGCATGGTGGCGCTCGTGGACGTCCGTCAGGGGCTCGGCTTCCGCAATCTGGATCTCGCGCTGCGTGCCGTGCCGCTGGCGATCGCGCGCCCCTACCTCGATACGCTCCCGGTGGACGGCACCCTCGATGGGCGCTTGCGCGTGGAGGGCTTCCTCGAGGCGATGGGTGTGGCCGGAGACCTGGGCTTCACCGATGCGCTGGTGCCAGGGCGGCCGGTTTCCCGATTCCGGACCGATGGCATCATCCACTTCGGCAGCGTCGACGGCGCGACCTTCGACGACTTCCAGCTGCTCGATGCCGTGATCCCCCTCGGCACCGTCCGTCGCCTGGTCCCGGCGATGCTCCTCCCCGGCAACCTGCATCTGGTCGGACGACTCAACGGCCCGTGGCTGAACGCCCGCTTCGATGGCCTGGCAGAACATTTCGCCCCGAATCAGGCCGTCTCACGGCTCCTCGGCGCGGTGCGGCTTGACGCCCGTGGTGAGGTGCTCGGGGTCACGATGGATGCCACCTTCGATCGCCTCTCCTTCGACGCGCTGCGGACCGGCTACCCGGAGCTGACCGCGCGTGGCGGGCTGACCGGGCATGTGATCACCAGTGGCGACCTTGCATCGTTGCAGCTCGATGCGGAGGTCACCGGCGACCTCGGCTCGCTGCGGGCGATCGGTCGCGTCACGGCCATGGCGCCGCGCTTCGGTGCCGACTCGCTCGCCGTGGAGTTCACCCGGGTTGACCTCGACGCCCTGCTCGGACGCGGCGGCTCGACGGCACTGAACGGCCGGATGCTGGTGACGGGCACGATCGACTCGGCGACCGCACCCGAGGGACGCGTGGCCCTCACCCTTGATCGCTCCCGTGTCGGTGGAATCACGTTCGACGAAGCGATGCTCCGCCTGGTGGCGGTGGACGGCATGCTGCGCGTGGACAGCGCCGAGGCGCGCTGGCCGGAGGGGATGCTCACCGCGCGCGGCATGATCGGCTGGACGGCTCCGGACTCCGGCACGATGCACGTCGAGGCCTGGGCGTCCGCCCTGCAGCCCTTCGATTCGCTCATGCGTGCCGCCGCGGGGATCACCCGCGACACGGTGGCCCCGCAGCCGCTGAGTGGGCTCGCCCGGATCACGCTCGACCTGCACGGCGCACTCGATGACGCCCGGGTTCTCGCCCGGGTCGAGGCCGAGGAGATAGTGCTCGATCAGTGGCGTGCGGGGATGCTCACCGTGGATCTCGCCGCCGACTCGCTCGGCGCCAGAGGCCTGACGCTCGGTATCACCGCCGATTCGATCGGCCGGGGGACCTTGCTCGCACGCGGGGTCACGGCGACGCTGCGCGGTCGGGTGGATTCGCTCGCCTTCGCGTTGGCGGGCCGTCTGAATGATCTGCAGGCCGGAGCGCTCGGCACCTGGCACGGGGACTCCACGGATCAGGAGATTGCCCTCGATTCCCTGGCCTTCGATCTCACCCGCCAGCAGTGGCGTCTGACTCGACCGGTCACGGTGGGGATCGCCGACGGCATGGTCACCTTCAACGACACGCTCGCCTTGCGGAC
>JBBRGR010000139.1:0-5703 GCA_038223815.1 Gemmatimonadales bacterium | reverse complement strand
CCAATTCGACGAGGCACTCTGGGTAGCGTAGATTTACTACCTACTGGAGGGTCGTTGGATGGAAACGCATCGACGGAAGGCAGATGGTCGGCGGGTGTTCACCCCGCAGTTCAAACAGGAACAGGTGGCACGGGTCGAGCGCCAGGTCATGCCGAAGCAGCGCTGGCAGCGACCCCACACGGTTTTGGGCGAGACCTTGTGCGCGTCGGCGAGGGCTTCGACGGAGCGGGGATCACGCCAACAATCGGCAATGCACCCCAAGCACTCGTGCAGCTTTTCCCAAGCCTCGGCGCCAAGCCCGGTCGCCGCCCGTAATTTCGCGTGCTCGGATCGCTTCAATGGCGTGCCGCGAAGGGCCTTCGCGAGGAGCGGTGCGACCGCGGCGCCGTGAGTTCGCGAGACAAACTCCACGAGCTCGGCGGCCGTGGGTTTGCGACGTGCTCGGACCACGGCACAAAGCACCGAAGCCTCCAAGGCTTCGCCCTGTCGGAGTTGCAGGGTGATGGCATGCAGGCAGGCACCACCCACGTCGAATCGCAGCGAGCCAGACCTGGAGTGAGGGGAGGCCACCACGAGCGGCAGCCACGGCGAGACCGCCACGCCGGCAAGCGCGACCGAGAGCGACTGAAGATCATGTCGTCCTGCTGGACCACGAGGATGGTGTCGAGCGGCAGCGGTGCGTGCTGGCCCGGCGGGAAGGCCTCCACAGTGACCGCTCTGGGCGGCAGGACAAAGACACTCACCCGGTCACCAGACGAGCCGAGAGGTGGCGAGCCGCGTCAGCCCACGCGATCGGGGATCGGGCCGCAAGGCACATTGCCATTGCTCCGTCAGGGGGATTGTGAAGCGTACCACCGACCGGACCGGATCGGGAGACCGGCGAGTCAGCAGCCGACAACCTCCTGACATTCCGCGCCGGAGGACCCTGCCGGCGGTGTCGGGCCGACGCGGTCGTGGTTCTATACGAAGAGTATGACAACAGCCATTTCTCAGCCGGACCCGGTCTTCCACGTCGCCGAGCGCCTGGCCAAGCGCTCCAGGAAATCGTGGAGTCAGCTCTACGCGGACGCGTTGCGCGAGTACCTGACATGTCATGCCCCGGATGAGGTCACCGGGGCCAGGGCGGCTTGCTCCGGTCAGACCCGACCCGTTTCGCTCACGCGCTGCATGGCGGGCCGTGGAGCACACCGAGTGGTAGCGACCGCTCAAGGCGAGGTGTGGTGGTGCAGGGCCACTCGCTGAACCGAAGTCGTGTGGACACCGTGGTCTGTGTGCCCCTCATGAGCAACCTGACCTGAGCCGATGCGCCAGGAATCACCCCGCTCTCGGCGCAGGCCAATGGCCTGCCAACGCCATCGGTTGCGAATGCCACGCTCATCGTGGCGCTCGATCGCACGGTGCTGAACCGCAGGGTCGGTCGGCTCGCGCCGAGACTCGTCGCGCAGATCCTTCAGGAGATCGACGTGGTGCTCGGGCGGTAGGCGCCAGCACGGCCAGACCCAAGCGCCCGACCGCAAAACCCGCTTGTACAGGACGCCGTCCGGAGTCGCGCCACGGCCGGCACGGCAGGTGGCTACGTCGCGTGGGTCCGAGAGGTACCCGGAGCCAACACGCAAGGTGACACGCTCGAGGAGGCCCGCGCCAACCTGCAGGGGGCGGTGCAGTTGGTGATCGAGTCCAACCGAGGGTGATCGGTCGAGGCAGAGTCTGGTGACCTGCTCACGGAGATCCTTCGTATCTCTCGGTGACCGCAGGCTGTCCGACCTCCTTGCCGGTAGAGGCGAGTGGGAGCACAAGGGCCAGCAGGAAGAATCTGGACACCATCGCGTGAACTCACTCAGGGGATCCGTGGAGAGTACCACCACCACCCCACGATCGGGAGTCTGGCGGGTCAGACGCCAAAGAGGCCGACCCCAGGGGGTCGGCCTCTTCAATGTCCGGGTGTGCGCGAAGCTTACTTGGCGCCCTGCTTCCGGCGACGGGCCGCGGCCATCCCGGCGAGGCCGGTGGCGAGGAGCGTCATCGTGGCCGGCTCCGGCACGACGTCCTGGCCACCACCCGGCGGATCGATCGCGAGGTTGTCCATGTCCTGCGAGAACTGCTCGTAGCACTTGGTGTTGTCGCCGCTGCCGGACTGGTTGTAACGAGGATCCTTCCGGCCGTCGCACTTGCCGTCGCCGTAGACGTCGCCAATCCACTCCTTGTTGACGTATGTCGGATTGAAGATCGACCCAGAGTAGCACTGGTCGCTGAACAGCGCACTCTGCTTCGTATTCTTCGGGCACACCATCCTGCCGAACTCGACCTTCAACGTCCCGTACAGATCGCCGACAAAGGCATTGGGCGCCACGGCGATCGGGTTCGAGTAGGTCACCCGGCTGTCCGGACCATTCCCATCCCAGTTGAAGACCTTGCCGGAGGCGCTGTTCTCGGTGCTGCACGGAGCGTTGCTGCAGGAGAGGACGTCGAAGACCCCGTTGCCGAGGAGCGCCTCGAGGGTGAACGAGGTGAGGTTGTTCCCCCAGAACTTCCACGAATTGCTGCCGAAGGTGTCCGTCGAGCCGTTGCCCCAGAGCTTGAAATCGTTGGACCAGACGCCCCAGGCGCCAGCGATGCCGGAGACACCCGAAATGTCTCCCCACGCGGCCGAACCGCCGCCACCGGTGAGTGTCCAGGTGACCTGCATCCCGCCGATCGTGTTGAAGTCGGTCTGGAATTCTGACATTCCACCGACGATGACGGGATTGGTGTTGTCCTTGATGATCGTTTGCGCCGGCAGGGTGGTAACCCCGACCGTCAGCGCAGCGATCGCGAGGAGTGAGTTGAAGCGCATCGAGACTCCTGCCGCAGCATTGAAGAGGTAAAGAATGGCACTTGTGATGATGGGGAGCCTAAAAGCACACACCGTGCCATAGCCAACCGTGTCTCAAGTAGTTGTCATTGAATGGCTTACGGAAAATGATCCAACGGAGTGACGCAATCCACCTATCGATGGAGCACCACAGAGTGTTGCACCCCTGCAACAAAAACGGGAGCTCGCCTGAGCCCCCGTTCACTGTTCGCCGTGCACCGTTCACCTACCAGGGCACCCCCGCCCAGAACAGTCCCCGCGTGTACGCAAACAGGATGAAGAGCGCCACGATCACGATCACTGCGATGATCAGCGAGAAGGCAAAGATCCAACTCAGCACCGTGATGTCCTGCTTGAGGTGCATGTAGAACATCGCCACGAACCAGAACTTGAGCGCCGAGAGACCGAGCAGGAGCTCGACAAACCAGGGCGAGAGCGGCCCGGCCACGCCCAGGTCCTTGAGACTGCCGTAGCAGACTTCATAGAGGAGGACTTCAAGCGCCGTCAGCGTGAAGAGAATGACCGCGATCTGGATGTACTTCCCCGAGCTCGTCGGGGCGTGGCCACCATGGGCCTCGGCAGCGTGCGATGCCATCGCTCAGCCCCGCATGTTCATGAGGTAGACAACCGGGAAGATGATGATCCATACCACGTCGACGAAGTGCCAGTACAGCGCGGCGAGCTCGAGGTTGAGCGCCTTTGCCGGTGGCACATTCCCCTTCACCGCGTCCTTGAACACCGTGATCAGCCAGAGCGTCCCGATGGCGACGTGGGTGCCGTGGAAACCGGTCAGCGTGTAGAACGAGGTCCCGAAGAGGTTGGTGGTGTACCCCAGCCCCTTGTGGTAGAAATGGTTGAACTCGTACACCTGCATCCCGAGGAAGAAGAGGCCGCAGGCGATCGTTGCCCCGAGCCAGCCGAGCATCTTCTTCCGGTTCCCTTCCTGTGCCCCGTTCAGCGCCATCACGACGAAGAACGACGAGAAGAGGAGGACGGCGGTGCCGCCCGTGACCAGCCCGACCTCGAAGATGTCGTCCGGACCGGGCCCCTTCACGTGGCTGTCCTTGTAGATCAGGTAGGTCGAGATCAGCGTGGCGAAGAAGAGACATTCCGAGCCGATGAAGGTCCAGATCGCCAGCTTCCGATTGTCGATCGGAAGCGAAGTATGGTGCCCCGCATGGGCGTCGTCGTGCGCGACCGTGCTGCTCATCGTGGGCGCGTCCTCAGTGATGGGTGGCATTGGCATCAGGCGGCTCGTAGGCCCACTTGAAGATGCCGACCGTGGTGAGCAGGAAACCGACGATGGTGATCGGCCCGAACGGGAATGCATAGCTGTGCTTGACCATGAAGCCGACGAAGAAGACCAGGATCCCGATCGACGTGATCAGCGGCCACCACGACGGGCCCGGGAGGTGGATCCCCGCGCCACTCGAGAGGGTCGGCTCCGGCAACGTCCGAACGCCCGCCGCACGCTTCATTCCCCACACCGGATCGCGCTCGACGACGGTCGGCTCGTCGGTGAAGTTCCATTCCTGCGGGGGCGACGGGATGGTCCACTCCAGCGTGGCCCCGCCCCAGGGATCCGCCGGTGCCTTCACGCCGCGGCGCGCCGAGATCCACATGTTGTACATGAAGACCAGGATCGAGAAGGCCAGCAGGAAGGAGCCCGCCGTGGCCATCACGTTGAAGAGCTCGAAGCCGAGTCCGGCCGGGTAGGTGTAGATCCGGCGCGGCATCCCGAGCAGCCCGGCGAAGTGCATCGGGAAGAAGGTCAGGTTGAAGCCCGCGAGCATCAGCCAGAAGTGCCACTTGCCGATCGACTCGCTCAGCATGGTGCCGAACATCTTCGGCCACCAGTAGTAGGCACCCGCCGTCAGCGCGAAGATCGAGCCGCCGAAGAGGACGTAGTGGAAGTGCGCCACCACGAAGTAGGTGTCGGTCTGCTGCAGGTCGGCCGGCGCCACCGAGTGCATCACGCCGGAGAGGCCGCCGGTGATGAACATCGCGATGAAGCCGAGGGCGAAGAGCATCGGCGTCTTGAACTGCAGCGAGCCGCCCCAGAGCGTGCCGATCCAGTTGAAGATCTTCACGCCGGTCGGGATCGCGATCAGCATGGTCGCCAGCGAGAAGAAGGTGTCCGCGAGCGGCCCCATCCCGGTGGAGAACATGTGGTGCGACCAGACGCCGAAGCCGAGGAAGGCGATGAATGCGCTGGAGAAGACCATCGCGCTGTAGCCGAAGAGCGGCTTCCGCGAGAACACTGGCAGGATTTCCGAGATGATGCCGAAGGCCGGAAGGATCAGGATGTACACCTCGGGGTGTCCGAAGACCCAGAAGAGGTGTTGCCAGAGCATCGGATCGCCACCACCACCGACCGAGAAGAACGACGAACCAAAGGTCCGGTCCGCCATCAGCAGGATCAGTGCGACGGTGATGATCGGGAACGAGAGCAGCACCAGCACCTGGGTGATCAGCGTGGTCCAGACGAACATCGGCATCCGCATCAGCGTCATGCCGCGGGCGCGCAGGTTCAGGATGGTGGTGAAGAAGTTCACGCCGGCCGCCAGGGAGGCGATGCCGAGGATCTGGAGGCCGATGACCCAGAAATCCATGTTCAGCCCCGGCGAGTATTGCCGGGACGACAGCGGCGCGTAGCCGAACCAGCCGCCATTCGGGGCCGCGTTGATCAGGAACGAGAAGTTCATGAAGAGGCCGCCGAGCATGAACACCCAGAGCGACATGGCGTTCAGCCGCGGGAACGCGACGTCCCGCGCGCCAATCAGCAGCGGCACGAAGAAATTGAAGAACATCGCGCTGATCGGCATCACCGCAAGGAAGATCATCGTGGTGCC
>JBBRGR010000138.1:0-5710 GCA_038223815.1 Gemmatimonadales bacterium | reverse complement strand
TCGAGCGCCGCCGTCGGCTCATCGAGGAGGAGGAGCTGGGGGTCAGTGGTCAGCACTGCCGCGAGCGCGACCAGCCGACGGCGTGGCAGCGGGAGATCGTATGGGTGCTCGTCGGCGACCTCCGCGAGGCCGAGCTCCTCGAGCGTCGCCGCGACGGCATCCGCGACGCGATCCCGATCCCACCCGGCGAGCTGCGGCCCCACGGCACACTCGGCCCGGACCGACGCGGCGAAGAGCTGTCGTTCCGGCTGCTGGAACAGGAAGCCGACGGCAGGCGCGAGATCCTCCGGGTGGCGGCCCCGGGTGGTGTGGTCGAGCACACGCACCGTGCCGTGCGTGGGGTGATCGAGTGCCATCGCGAGCCGAAGCAGCGTCGACTTTCCTGCGCCGTTCCGTCCGAAGAGACCGACCGACTCGCCCCCGCCGACCGCGAGGGACACGCCACGCAGCACCGGCTCCCCGCCACGATAGCCGAAGGTCACCACGTCGAAGTGCAGCACGGTGGCTTCGAACGCGGGATCCTCACCAGCGGACTCGGGCGGCCAGCCAGCAGGCGTGAGATCCGTCCAGCGCAGGAGCGCGGTGGTGTCGAGCGGATAGGGCGAGGGGATTCCGGACGCTGCCGCGAGCATCGCCGCCTCGGTGCTGGTGGCGCCAGCCGCCGCCATTCGGTGGTCGGCGAGGACCGCGTCCGGTATGGCATCGAGCGCGACGTGCCCATGCTCCAGCACGATGAGGCGATCCGCCAGCCCGCGCATGGTGTCGGCCTCGTCACAGGCGATCACGATGACTGTCTCCGGCTCGGCGAGTTCACGCAACCAGGTGCAGACATGCGCCCGACCGAGGATGTCCAGCGCCGAGAAGGGCTCGTCGAGCAGCCAGTAGCGAGGCCGCGTCACGGCAAGCGCCGCAAGAAGCACGCGCTGCAGTTCGCCGCCGGAGAGCGTGCGTGGTGGGCGGTCCGCAAGATGTCCAATGCCAAGACGGGTGATCATCCCTTCCACCGCCGTGGTGATCTCCGCGGCAGGCCATCCCAGATTCATCGGGCCGATGGCGATCTCGTCACGCACGCGGCGTCCGATGCCGCTCAACTGCAGGGCGGGTGTCGGCCCGAGATACGCGATGCCGTGCGGCAGCGGCGCGAGTGTGGCGGGGTCGCTGCCGTGGCACGAGACGCCGCCCGCGCGCTCGCCGCCGGTGAGGCGTGGGGCGAGGCCGGCGAGGGCCATCAGCAGCGTACTGGTCCCACTGCCCAACGCGCCGGTCAACCAGGTGATCTGCCCCGGTGCGAAGTCCAGCGTCACGCCATCAATCGCCCAGATGGATTGCGCCGGATAGCGGAAGCGGAGGTCGTGCGTGGTGAGTCCGGTGCTCATCGTACCCGGATCCAGATCGCCACCAGGACGACCAGCAGGGATCCCCAGCGCACCAGGCGATCGAGGCGCGTATCCGGCGGGGGATCGATCGCGGTGCGCCGACCGGGCGCGGTGAGACCGCGGGTTTCGAGGGCGAGCACCTGCTCGTCCGCGTCGGTGAGTGACGCGAGCAGCAGCGGGAAGATCAGGGCGGGCACGGCGCGTGCTCGCGCCCGGAGCGAGCCCCGCACGCGGAGGCCGCGGGTGCGCTGCGCTTCGCGCAACCGGATCGCCTGCTCGCCAAAGCGGGTCATGGCGTCGAGGGTGGCGACCACGAGAAACGCGGCCGCGAAGGGCCAACGCCTGGCGATCGCCGCCTGGAGGAAGCGATGCGGATCGAAGGCGCGCGCGAAGCCGAGCGACGCGGTGACGATCGCGGCGAGTCGACTCCCTTGTTCGACGGCCCACGCCAGCCCCGAGATCGAGAGCGTCCCGCCCACCGGCGTCGCGAGTCGCGCGCCCTCGCCCAGTACGCCGTGCATCACCACCAGCAGCAGCCAGAGCGGCACCGAGACGGCGAGTCCGATCAGCACGGCGCGCCCGACGCCGGTCGCGATCACCGCCACGCAGACCGCCGCATACGCGACGGGTGGCCCAGTCGGGGCCGGAGCCAGCATCGCCAGCAGCGCCAGCGCCAGGGCGACGGCGCCACTGGTGAACGGATGGGCCGCGCGGGCCAGCCCGGCGCTCACCGGCCGACGGCTCGCGCGGCCAGCGGAAAGCGACCGAGGATGCGGCGCGGCAGGGCCCGCAGCAGGGCACCAACCACCAGAAAGGCGACCGTCTTGTCGATCAGATCGGTCGAGAGCGAGGCGGCGGTCACGGCCACGGGGAGCGAGGCGCCGAGGGAGCGGAAGAGCGCACCGATCGCGGTCACACCACCTGCCGTCACCCCCTTGAAGAGGAGGTACGAAATGCCCGCCGACACAAGCCCGCAGGCCAGGCCGCAGGCGGCACCCCAGAGCCCGCTGCGCCACGGGCTGGCAAAGCCCCCGCTGCGGGCCGCCCCGGCCGCCAAGAGCGCGATCAGCCACTGGATCGGGACGAAGGCAAGCCACTGGTAACCCGACAGCATGCCGGCGAGCAGTTGCGAGATCGTTCCCACCAGCAGTCCCCCTGGCAGCCCCGCCAGAATCGCCACCACCATCGTCCCGAGCGTGTCGAGATAGACCGGAAGGGCCAGCTCGGCCACGACGCGGCCGATGACCAGGTTGATGGCCACCGCAGCGGGGATCAGTGCGAAGAGGCGAGGCGACACGGTGCCCAACGTGGTCAGGAGGGGAGAAGGCCGCTAGAATCTAGGGGTACTTCAACCAGGAATGCCCCATGCGCGTCCTCCTGACGCTTGCCGCCCTTGTCGTTCTCGCTGCTCCCGCCGCCGCCCAGGTGCCGCCGCCGCCGCCCAAGCCTGCCCCCGCGCCGCCCTCCGGCTATGGCGCCTGGTTCGGCTCCGTGCCCGACATGGACAACTCCGTCGGCGGGATCTTCCTCGCGGGCGTGACCGAGGGCTCGCCCGCCCAGAAGGCCGGACTCAGGCAAGGCGACACCATCCTCAAGATGGGCGGCGCCGAGATTCCCGATCTGATGGCGATGACCACGCTGCTGCGTGCGAAGCGGCCGGGTGACACGATCGAAGTGGTCTTCCTCCGCGACCACAAGGAGAAGCAGGTGCCCGTGATCCTTGGCGTCCGACCCGGGACGTGAGCGTGCCGATCCTCGATGCGGATCGCGTCGTCACCAGGCTGCGCTCCGCCTTCAATCACGAGGCCCCGCGACAGGAATTGCTCTCCCTCGCCGCGGAGTTGATCCGTGACGCCGGCGCGCCCTACACCTCGGTGTATCTCTACATGCTGCACGGCGACGAGCTCCTGCTCGAGGCGTACAGCGGGCGTGACACCGAACACGGCCGGATTCCGGTCGGGAGGGGTGTCTGCGGGACGGCCGTCGCCACCGGGCAGGACCAGAATGTCGGCGATGTGCAGGGCCGCGAGAACTACATCGCCTGCAACCGCTTCACGCGCTCGGAACTGGTCGTGTTGATCCGACGCGGGTCGCAGATCCTCGGGCAGATCGACGTGGATTCCGATGTCCTCGATCCGTTCACCCCGGACGAGGAGCGCGCCGTGCGGCAGGTGGCGGAGGCGCTTGCGGTCCTCTTGTGAGCGCATGCACCACCGAGCGCCAGCTGCGCGGCGTGACGCTCTTCGAACGACGGATCGGTGCGGGGCCCGAGGTGATCGTGCTCCACGGCGGCCCCGGGGCGCACCACGACTATCTCCTCCCCGGCATGGACGCCCTCGCCACTGGCCGCACCCTGGTCTACTACGACCAGCGCGGGGGGGGGCGCTCCGCCGTCGCGCGCGACGTCCCCGTCGGCTGGCGCGAACAGGTCGCGGACCTCGAGGCGCTGCGTGACATCTGGGGCCTCGACCGGCTGCACCTGCTCGGCTACTCCTGGGGCGCGCTGCTCGCCATGCTTTATGCCGTGACCCATCCGGAGCGCGTGGCCTCGCTGGCATTGGTGTCGCCGGCACCCGCCGCCACGCGCGAGCGTGCCGGCTACGAGGCCGACCTCGCCGCCCGCAACGCCACCCCCGCGCTGCTCGCGGCACGCACGGCGCTGCAGGCAAGTGGGCTCCGGACGCGGGACATTCCGGCCTACAACCAGCGGCTCTTCGAACTCGCGGTCTCGGGGTATTTCCACGACCCGGCGCGCGCCCGCGAGCTCACGCCCTTCCGCGTCACCGGGCGGACGCAGCAGGAAGTCTGGCATTCCCTCGGCGCCGACCTCGATCTGCGTCCATCGCTCGCACGCCTCGACCTTCCCGCGATCGTGGTGCACGGCGACGACGACCCCATCCCCGTCCCCACGGCGCAGGCGACGGCGACCGCGCTCCGGGCACCGTGCATCGTGCTGCCGGCATGCGGGCACGTGCCCTACGTCGAGGCGTTGCCGGCACTGGTCGCCGCGCTCGACCCCTTCCTGCCGCGCACATGACGCCGCGGCCGCATCCGTTCACGCTCGTGTTCGGCACCCTCGCCGACGGGCACTTCCCGGCGATTCGCGAGGCGGTCGGCGCGACCCCGTCCCGCGATCACTTCCTGCTCGCCGAGGCAGTGGTCGAGCTGCTCGGCGAGTTGCGTCCGGACGGCGGGATCGGCGAGGCGATGGACGATTTCGTCGCGTTCACCCATGCCGCCTATTGCTTCTGGGCCGCCGGGACCACGACGCGTCAGCTCGACGAGCCTGCCACGCGCGCCCTCTGTGCACCGGAGGCTGCGCTCGGTGCTGGGTTCCGCGCCACGGAGTACATTCAGATCGCACCGCGCCTCGTCTGGGCCCAGCTTGCCGGCGGTGAGCCGCATGAACCGCTCGATGGCTGGTTCGCGATCCCGAGCGATGGGCAGCTGCGATGCGTCGCCTGCTTCGGGGTCCACCCCGAACGCCCCGGCCTCTCGGTGGTGGCCCTCACGGGTGGGGTGCCGAGTCCGATGGCGCGGGAGGATGGGACACCGCTCTTCGCACCCACCATGGAGGGCGGCGAGGCGGCAGGGTTGCACGCCGTGGCGGCGCCAGAGGAGCTCCTTCTTCTGGCGTGGCGCGCTGGTGGCATGAGCGAGGAGCGCTGAGATGGCGGTGATGGATCGGTCAGCGGTGGCCCGTGCGCTCGAGAAGATCGCCGACTACCTCGCCCTCCAGGGCGAGAACACCTTCCGGGTCCGTGCCTTCACCGGCGCGGCGAGGACGGTCGAGGGATTTGCAGGCTCGCTCCCCGACGCGATCGCCGATGGCTCCCTCGCCAACGCGAAGGGGATCGGACCGGCGATCCTCCAGACGATCACCGAGCTGGTCCAGACCGGACGCGCGCAGCTTCTGGAGGAATTGCGGGAGGAGGTGCCGCCGGGCCTCGTCGAGATGCTGCAGATCTCCGGGCTTGGCGTGTCCAAGGTGCGCACCATGCATCAGACCCTCGGCATCGCGACGCTCGCCGAACTGGAAATTGCTGCACGCGACGGCCGCCTCGCGGCCCTGCCACGCTTTGGCGAGCGCACCGCACAGATCATCCTCAAGGGGATCAGCTTCCTGCGCGAGGCGAGCCAATCCCGGCTGGTGCACCACGCCGCCGAGGAGGCGGGGACGCTCGCCGAGGCCCTCGGCCGCGTTCCGCATGTCGTGGCCGTGCACATCGCCGGCGAAGTGCGCCGTCGCATGGAGACGGTGCGCGAGTTGGTGGTGGTACTGGTCGCGGACGTGCCGCCTGAGGAGATCTTCAGGCAACTCAGCGCCCTTCCCG